>JAFAFF010000207.1 GCA_023423605.1 Pseudomonadota bacterium | reverse complement strand
GAGCACGAACGCAATGCCATGCTCGACCACCTGCACCCGCAGCTGCCGGCCGACCGCCCGCGCTACCTGATGGGGGTGGGGCGGCCGGAAGACCTGGTGGAAGGCGTGGCCCGCGGCGTGGACATGTTCGATTGCGTGATGCCCACCCGCAATGCACGCAACGGCCACTATTTCACCGCTTTCGGCACGGTACGCATCCGCAACGCCCGCTACGAGCGCGATATGGACCCGATCGAACCCGGCTGCGGCTGCGTCGCCTGTTCAGGTGGTTATACCCGCTCATACCTGCGCCACCTGGACCGCTGCAACGAAATGCTGGCACCGATGCTGGGCACCCTGCACAACCTGTTCTATTACGAAAAACTGATGGCCGACATGCGCGCGGCCATCGCCGCGGGAACCTTCGAGGCCTTCCGCCGGTCTTTCTACGCAGCCCGCAACGCGGCCGTCCCGGCGCTGTAAGCGGCCCCCCCTGCCGAAGGGCCCAAGGACGAACGCCTGGGCCCATGGCATACTTCACGGCTGACCCCGATCCGCGGTCGCGCCCTGGCACCTCGTGGTGCCGTAGCGCCGCCCAACCAAAGGACCCACGATGAACCTGCTTGCCTTCCTGATTCCCGCCGCCCACGCCCAGGCCGCCGGTGGCCAACCGCAGGGCATGGGCCTGAGCACGCTGCTCTTCCCGGTCATCCTGATCGCCATCATGTACTTCCTGATGATCCGCCCGCAGATGAAGCGCCAGAAGGAACACAAGGCCATGCTGGAGAAGATCAAGCGCGGCGACGAAGTGCTGACCAACGGCGGCATCGCCGGCGTGGTGACCGACATCGGCGACAACTTCGTGACCCTGGAAGTGGCCGACAACGTGCGCATCCGCGTGCAGAAGGGCGCCGTCGGCAACGTGCTGCCGGCCGGCACCCTGAAGTCGGCCGTCTGAGCCGCCCCCTTTCCGAAGCACAACCGCGGCGCCGGGGATGGCGCCGCGCAGGAACCTGGCAATGCTTGAATTTCCACGCTGGAAGTACGTCGTCATCCTGATCGTCCTGGCGATCAGCACGCTGTACGCGCTGCCCAACATCTACCAGAAGGATCCGGCCATCCAGATCACCGCCAACCGTGGCGGACAGATCGACGATGCCCTGCGCGAGCGCGTGCTGGCCGACTTGAAACAGGGCGGCGTGACGCCACTGGCCGCGGAGAAGGAAGGCGACAGCCTGATCGTCCGTCTGCCCGACCTGCAGGCGCAGACCGCCGCCAACGACGTGCTCAAGCAGAGCGTCGGCGAGAACTACGTGGTGGCCCTGAACCTGGCATCCACCGTGCCGGAGTGGCTGTCCAACCTTGGCGCCGCGCCGATGGTGCTGGGCCTGGACCTGCAGGGCGGCGTGCACTTCGTGCTGCAGGTGGACCAGAAGGCGGCGCTGGACAAGCGCCTGGACGCCTATACCGAAGACGTGCGCACCAGCCTGCGCGATGCGCGTATCCCGTACCAGTCGGTCGAACGCCGTGCCGATGACAGCATCGTCGCCAACCTCAGCCCGTCGGCGGGCGAGGGCGCCGGCCTGCGTGCCCGCGATGCACTGTTCAAGGCGCAGCCCACGCTGGGATACGAAGTCAGCGGCAACCGCGTGACCGTGACCCTGCCGCAGGCCGAACTGACCGAGATCGCCAACGGCGCGATCGAGCAGAACGTCAACACGCTGCGCAACCGCGTCAACCAGCTCGGCGTGGCCGAGCCGATCATCCAGCGCCAGGGTGCCGACCGCGTGGTGGTGCAGCTGCCGGGCGTGCAGGACACCGCCGAAGCCAAGCGCATGATCGGCGCCACCGCCACCCTGGAATACCGTGCCGTCATCGAAGGCAACGCGCAGGATGCCATCGCCACCGGTCGCATCCCGCCGGAAGCGAAGGTCTACCAGCTGCGCGACAATCGTGGCCCGGTGCTGCTGGCCAAGCGCGTGATCGTCACCGGCGACCAGATGGTGGCAGCGCAGGCGATGACCGACCAGAACGGCTCCCCGGCGGTCAGCGTGACGCTGAACAACGTCGGCGGGCAGCGCATGTTCGATTTCACCAGCGCCAACGTCAACAAGCCGATGGCGGTGGTCTACACCGAGCGCATCCCATCGGTGGAAACCGTTGATGGCAAGGAAGTGCGCAGCTTCCGCGTCAAGGAAGAAGTGATCTCGGTGGCCAACGTCAACGGTGTGTTCGGCAAGAACTTCCAGACCACCGGCCTGGAGAAGAAGGAAGCCGAAGACCTGGCCAAGCTGCTGAAGTCCGGCTCGCTGGCCGCGCCGATGGACTTCGTCGAAGAGAAGATCGTCGGCCCCAGCCTGGGCGCGGAGAACGTCGAGCGCGGCGTCACCGCGGTCGGCTTCGCATTCCTGTTCACGCTGCTGTTCTTCACCATCTACTACCGCATGTTCGGCGTGATCACCTCGGTGGCGATGCTGTTCAACCTGCTGATCGTGGTGGCGGTGATGTCCCTGTTCGGCGCGACCATGACCCTGCCGGGCTTTGCCGGCCTGGCGTTGTCCATCGGCCTGTCGGTGGATGCCAACGTGCTGATCAACGAGCGTATCCGCGAGGAACTGCGTGCCGGCATGCCGGCCAAGGCGGCCATCGTGGCCGGCTACGAGAAGGCATCGGGCACCATCCTGGACGCCAACCTGACCGGCATCCTCGCCGGCGTGGCGCTGTATGCGTTCGGTACCGGTCCGCTGAAGGGTTTCGCCGTGACCATGATCGTCGGCATCATCGCTTCGATGTTCACCGCCATCACCGTTTCCCGCGCCCTTGCCGTGCTGCTCTACAGCCGCCGCAAGAAGCTCAAGTCCCTGGCCATCTGACGGGAAAGGATCGACATCAATGAAACTGTTCCCGCTCCATCTGATTCCGAACGACACGAAGTTCGATTTCATGCGTACCCGCTGGATAGCCGTGGGTATCGCCGCGCTGGTGTTCGTCGCCGCGCTGGGCACAATCATCGGCAAGGGCTTCAACTACGCGCTGGACTTCACCGGCGGCACCGTGGTGGAAGTGCGTTTTGACAAGCCCGCCGACGTCGATGCCGTGCGCGATCATCTGGAAAGCGCCGGTTATGCCGGCGCCCAGGTGCAGAGCTTCGGCAGCGGCAGTGACCTGCTGATCCGCCTGCAGCCGCAGGACGTGGCCGAAGGCGAGAACGCAGGCGAAGCCAACAACCGTACCGCCGAAGCCGTGCGCACCGCGGTGTCGCTGCAGGACAACGCCGCCACGGTGCTGTCCTCGGAGTTCGTCGGTCCGCAGGTGGGCAAGGAGCTGGCCCTGAACGGCCTGTACGCCGCCCTGTTCGTGCTGGTCGGTTTCCTGATCTACATCGGTTTCCGCTTCGAATGGAAGTTCGCCGTGGTGGCCATCATCACCACGCTGTTCGACGTGCTGGTGGTGGCGGGCTACTTCTCCTTCAGTGGCCGCGAATTCGACCTGACCGTGCTGGCCGGCCTGTTGTCGGTGATGGGTTTCTCCATCAACGACACCATCGTGGTGTTCGACCGCGTCCGCGAGAACTTCCGCAGCCTGCGCGTTGATCCGCTGGAAGTGATGAACCGTTCGATCAACCAGACGCTGTCGCGCACCATCATCACCTCGCTGGTGTTCTTCCTGTCCGTGCTGGCGCTGTACCTGTACGGTGGCGGTTCGCTGGAAGGGCTGGCGCTGAGCCAGATGATCGGCGCGGTGATCGGTACGCTGTCCTCCATCTTCATCGCCTGCCCACTGTTGACCATGGGCGTGCTGGCGGTAACCAAGCAGGACCTGCTGCCCAAGGCCAAGGACGTGGAAGCGCTGGCGCGTCGCCCCTGATTCCCGCCACATCCGTTTGTCGAAGAAGCCGCACATCGTGCGGCTTTTTCTTTTTTCTTTTCCTTTGTCCCTGGGCATGACGCTCTCTGCCGAGATGTGTGCATGGACCCGTGCAGAGGCCGCGGATGGCCCTGTGCGGGACCGTTGGAGCCCTGGATGGGCGGAAACGAGACCCCACGGATGGGTTTACGGCGTGTCCCGCACAGGGCCATCCGCGGCCTCGTGCCGATGGCATCGAGGCGCCGGAAGCCTTGGCGCATACGCCGCCGTCGGTTGTGCATAGGCCTTCCGCACACTACGATCCCCGCGTTACCGTGCGTGCGCGCATGCCGCATCGCACCTGTCCCACATCGAGGTCTCCATGGTCATCAAACCGCGCGTCCGCGGCTTCATCTGCGTCACCACCCATCCCACCGGCTGCGACGCCGCGGTCAAGCAGCAGATCGACTACATCCAGGCACGGCCGAAGATCGTCAACGGCCCCAAGCGCGTGCTGGTCATCGGCGCCTCCACCGGTTACGGCCTGGCCGCACGCATCACGGCGGCCTTCGGCAGCGATGCCGCCACCCTCGGCGTGTTCTTCGAAAAGCCCGGCAGTGAAACCCGGCCTGGCAGCGCCGGCTGGTACAACTCCGCCGCCTTCCACAAGTACGCCGAGCAGGCCGGCCTGTATGCGAAGAGCATCAATGGCGATGCCTTCTCCGACGAAGTGAAGGACAAGGTCATCGAACTGATCAAGGCCGATCTCGGCCAGGTCGACCAGGTGGTCTACAGCCTTGCCGCGCCGCGCCGCCGGCACCCGAAGACCGGCGAGATCATCAATTCCACCCTGAAGCCGATCGGTGAACCGATCACGCTGCGCGGGCTGGACACCGACAAGGAAGTGCTGACCGAGACCACCCTGCAGCCGGCCACCGCCGAGGAAGTCGCCGGTACCGTCGCGGTGATGGGCGGTGAAGACTGGCAGATGTGGATCAACGCCCTGGCCGATGCCGGCGTGCTCGCCAACGGCTGCACCACCACTGCCTTCACCTATGTCGGTGAGGAGATCACCCAGGCCATCTACTGGAACGGTTCCATCGGCGCGGCCAAGAAGGATCTCGACGACAAGGTGCTGGGCCTGCGCGAAACGCTGGCCAGGATCGGTGGCGACGCGCGCGTTTCGGTGCTCAAGGCAGTGGTTACCCAGGCCAGCTCGGCCATTCCGACGATGCCGCTGTATCTGTCGCTGTTGTTCAAGGTGATGAAGGAAAAGGGCACGCACGAAGGCTGCATCGAACAGCTGGACGTGCTGTACGACATCCTCTACGGCGGCAAGGCCGATGGCACGGCAGTGGAAAGGCTGCGCCGGGATCTCACCGATGCCCAGGGCCGGCAGGTCGCACTGGTGGACGAGGAAGGCCGGCTGCGTGCCGATTACAAGGAAATGGCGCCGGAAGTGCAGGGCGAGGTGCTTGCGCTGTGGCCGCAGGTGACCAACGAGAACCTGTACGAGATCAGCGATCTGGCCGGCTACAAGGCCGATTTCCTGCGTCTGTTCGGGTTTGGCGTGGAGGGCGTGGACTATGACGCCGATGTGGATCCGGATGTCAGGATCGACAACCTGGTCGACATGACCTGAGAGCGATGACGGTGACGACCAACGGTCGTCACCCACCCATCAAGCCACCAGGCGTAGAGCGGGGCTCTGCCCCGCTGCAGTGACGACCAACGGTCGTCACCCACCGGGTTCGATCACCACCCACCGGGTTCGGTCGTCACCCAGCGGGTTCGGTCATCACCCGCAGGGTCCGGTCCTCATCCCCGGGCGTCAGCCGAACTCGAACTCCATGCGTGGCGTGGCCGCGCCCACGAAATCGCCCTGCACGTAATCCACGCCGGCACTGAACAGCAGGCTCATCGAGTTGGCGTCGGTGACGAACTCGGCCAGGGTGACGATGCTGGCGGCCTGTGCGCGTTCGGTGATCTCCTGGATCTTCTCGAAGTTCTCGCGCGTGCTGGCCGCATCGCGGGTGAAGTCGCGATCCAGTTTCAGGAAACGCGGCTGGAAATGCGCCAGCAGCTGGAACGAATCCAGCCCGGAACCGAACTGCTCCAGGCCGATGCGGCAGCCCAGCGGGGCCACGTCCTGCAGGAACTGCTGGGCGTTGCGCAGGTGGGTGAATACCTTCGCTTCCGGCGCATGCAGCCACAGCCGTTCGCCGGGCACGCCCTGCGCGCGCAGTTCCTGGCCCAGCAGCGCGATGAGTTCGGCATCGGCGAAGGACTCGGGCGTTATCTTCACCAGCATCTGCGTCGGATGGCCGGAACGTTGGCGCTCACCCAGGATGCCTATCGCCCGGCGCACCACCCAGCGGTTGATGTCGGCCAGCAGCCCATGCTCCTCGGCGATGCCCAGGAAGGCCACCGGGCTCAGCAGTTCGCCGTTGTTCTCCAGCCGCAGGTAGGCTTCGTACAGTTCCAGTGGTTCGCCCTGCAGGTTGAGCACCGGCTGGTAGTGCAGGTGGAAACCGTCGCCCTGCAGCGCCTCGCGTATCCGTGCCACCCAGCGTGCCACGCGCTCCTCTTCCACGCGGTCGGCGGCACCGGGATCGAAGATGCGCACGGTGTTGCCCAGTTCGGCGGCGGCCTGCGCGCTGTCGGTCGCCTTGGCCAGCACCTGGCCCAGGCTGGCGATGCGTTCGCCCACCTGTACGCCGCCGATGCTTACCGTCACCGTCGCCGAGCGTTCGCCAACGCTGAATACATGCGCCGCGTAGGCCGCGCGGATGCGTTCGGCCAGCGCGGCGGTTTCCGCATAGGCGCCGCTGTGCAGCACCGCGAAACTGTGTTCGCCGAAGCGCGCCAGCGATGCCTGCCCATCCACCACGTCGCGCAGCAGCTGCGCCAGCGCGGCGATCAGCGCGTCGGCCGAATCCAGGCCGATGTCCGGCAGCAGTCGTGCGTAGTGGTCAGGTTCGATCAGCAGCAGCGCGCAGCGTCCTTCGCTGCGGCCGGCCTGTGCCACCGCATTTTCCACCTGCACCATGAAGGTCGGCCGGTTCAGCAGGCCGGTCACGTGATCGCGCTGGCGCAGGTCTTCCACTTCCCGCGCCAGGTCCGCGTCCACTTCCAGGCGGCGACGGAACACCACCTGCAGGCAGGATTCGCCCTCGTACGAGGCAGCGGTGAACTCCATGGTCGCCGCGAAGGCGCTGCCATCCTGGTGGCGGGCATCCACCTGGTATTGCGGGGGCGGCGCTTCGCCCTTGCTCAGGCCCTTGAGCAGCTGCTTGAAGCCATCCACGTGCTGGGCAGCCACCATGTCCAGCAGCGAAATACCTTCCACGTCCTCGAAGCTTTCGAAACCGAACATCTCCAGGTAGGCATCGTTGGCACGGATGTGCATGCCCTCGTGGATGTAGGCGATGGGATCGCGGGAGGAGGCGATCAATGCATCGCAGCGCCGCTCGGTCTCGCGCATCTGCGCTTCGATGCGTCGCAGCCCGCGCCGCGCCTGCAGGTCCACCCACTGGTCGCGCACCACTGCCAGCAGGTGCTCCGGACGCTGGCGCAGCGCCAGCGCACGCACCCCGTGCGCGCTGGCTTCCACCAGCGCATCTTCCTCGATGCGGTCGGCCAGCAGGATCAGCGGGATGTCCTTGCCGCTGGCCGCGATCTGCTGGGTCACCTGCAGCAGTCCGATGGTCTGCGACGGCGCGGCCAGCACCAGGTCGATCGGCTGCGCACCGAGCACCTGGCCCAGTTCCGCAGCGTCCTGTGGACGCGACGGCCGCACCGCGATTCCGCTGTTGCGCAGGGTGCTGACGATGGTCTCGGCGTTCTCGCCGCTGTCGTCAACGATCACCAGGCGCAGGGTGATGTCGTTCGGATTCTGCATGGAAAACTCCCCGGGGTGCGCATGTGATACACGATGCACGCCTGCGGGTCCATGCGCCAGCCCCGTGGTGTGCTGTGGCGATGGCGGCGCCGGGCCTACACCACGCTGCCGGCGGCATGGCCACTGGCCCATGCCCACTGGAAGTTGTAGCCGCCCAGCCAGCCGCTGACATCCAGAACTTCGCCGATGAAGTGCAGGCCGGGCACCAGGCGCGATTCGAAGGTGGACGAGGACACCTGCGCGGTGTCCACGCCACCCAGGGTGACTTCCGCGGTGCGGTAACCCTCGGTGCCGCTGGCCACCAGCGGGAAGGCGTTCAGCAGCTGGGCCACCTGGCGCAGCTGCGGCTCGTCCAGCTGCTTGACGGGGCGGTCGGGCAGCCAGAGTTCGCACAGGCGCTGCGCCAGGCGCTTGGGCAGCACTTCGGCCAGCACATTGCGCAGTTCGGCCGCGCCACGTTCGCGCTTCATCGTACGCAGCCAGTCGGCGGCATCCTGGCCAGGCAACAGGTCCAGCTCCAGCGTGTCGCCGGGTTGCCAGAACGAAGATATCTGCAGGATGGCCGGGCCGCTTATGCCGCGGTGGGTCAGCAGCATGGAATTGCGGAAGCTCATGCCGTTGCTGCGCGCCTCCACCGGCAGGGCGACGCCGGAAAGCTCGGCCAGGCGCGCCTGGTGCGTGCCGCTGAGGGTCAGCGGCACCAGTCCGGCACGGGTGAGCAGCACGCGATGCCCGAACTGTCGTGCCACCTCGTAGCCGAAACCGCTGGCCCCCAGGCTGGGAATGGACAGTCCGCCGGTCGCTATCACCAGCGAAGCGGCGAAGAACCTTCCCTGCGTGGTGTGCACGTCGAAACCGTCGGTGGTGCGTTCGATGCGCTGCACGCCGCAGTCGGTGCGGATGCGCACGCCCGCAGCCTGGCATTCATCCACCAGCATCTTCACGATCAGCTTCGACGACACATCGCAGAACAGCTGGCCCAGTTCCTTTTCGTGGTACGCGATGCGATGCCGCTCCACCATCTCGATGAAATCGGTCGGCGCATAACGGGCCAGCGCGGATTTGCAGAAGTGCGGATTGGCCGACACGAAATTGGCCGGGGTGGTGCCGGTGTTGGTGAAGTTGCAGCGCCCACCGCCGGACATCAGGATCTTCTTGCCGACCTTGTTGGCGTGGTCGATGACCTGCACCACGCGTCCGCGCTGGCCGGACGTCAGCGCACACATCATCCCGGCGGCGCCCGCGCCGACCACCAGCACATCGCAACGCGTCGTGGTCACCGTCACCGTGCTCAGTCCCTGGCGCGCTTGCGCCACACCGGCGTGACCTGCAGCTGCATCTGGTCGTTGATCAGCTGCACCTCGGTGTCCTGGACCAGCACGCTCCAGCGCATGGCGCGCTGTATCTGCAGGCCCCACTGCTCCACGAAGGCGCCGGGCAGGTCCATCACGCACAGGTTGTGGAAACGCTCCAGTGCCTTGCCCTGCTTCTGCCACCACACATCCGACGCATGCCCGCCGTAGTTCACCACCTGCACGCGCGCGCTGCGGTTGCAGGCCTTGCGGATGCGTGATTCATCCGGATGGCCCAGGTCGATCCATTGCAGGATGTCGCCGGTGTAGTCGTGCTGCCACAGGTCCGGCTCGTCGTCGGTGCTCAGGCCACGACCGAATTCCAGCCGTTCATCGGCATTGAGCGCGAACGCCAGCAGCCGCACCATGAGCCGCTCGTCGGTCTCCGACGGATGCTGGGCCAGGGTGAGGTTGTGGGTGGCGTAGTAGCCGCGATCCATGTCGCTGATCTGCAGCTCGGCCTTGCGGATGGTGGCGGTGAGAGCCATGGGGCTTCCGTGGGCAAAGATGCCCATGATAAAGGTTGCGCCATGCAGCCGTCCGATCCGCCAGCCGCAGGTCTCCTGCCCAGCCGCCTGCAGTTGCCGCCGGGCGACTGGCCGAACCTGCTGGAGGGGCTGTGTGGGCGCTTCCCGCGCATCAGCCGTGCCCAGTGGCTGGACCGCTTCGCCCGTGGCCGCGTGCAGGATGCGCAGGGCAGGGCGCTGGCGCCCGGGCAGCCCTGGCAGGTGGGGCTGGAGGTGCGTTATTACCGTGAGGTGGAAAACGAGCAGGACATCCCGTTCGCTGAACGCATCGTGCATTGCGACGAGCATCTGCTGGTGGCCGACAAGCCGCATTTCCTGCCGGTGGTGCCTGCCGGGGGCTATGTGCGGCAGACCCTGCTGGCCCGCCTGGTCGCCGCCACCGGCAATCCGTCGCTGGTGCCGCTGCACCGCCTGGACCGGCTCACCGCAGGCCTGGTGTTGTTCTCCACCCGTCCCGACAGCCGCGATGCCTACCAGCGGCTGTTCCGTGAACGGCGCATCGTCAAGGAGTACGAGGCCCTGGCGGCGGCCTTGCCAGCGCAGGCCTTTCCCCTGCAGCGGCAGAGCCGGCTGCAGCCCGGCACGCCGTTCTTCCGCATGCAGGAGGTGGACGGTGAGCCCAACAGCCTGACCCGGGTGGAGGTCATCGATGGCCAGGGCCCGGTGTGGCGCTATCGCCTGCTGCCGGTGACCGGTCGCAAGCACCAGTTGCGCGTGCACATGGCGGCACTGGGCGCACCGATCCTGGGTGATGACCTGTACCCCGAGTGTCTGCCGCAGGCGCCGGGCGGGCCGCCGCAGCCGTTGCGGTTGTTGGCCAGGACCCTGCGGTTCGTCGATCCGCTGACCGGTGCCGCCCGGCATTTCAGCAGTACGCGTACGCTGGATGACGGTTCGGCGGTTCAGATTTCTACCCAGCGTGGGGTAGGGGAATTCTGAACCGGTTCCCGGAAGCGGCCCGGCCCGTGGCGGGCATTGGCGCGCGGGGCCTGCGGGCCTTTGCCTTGTTGGCGCATTGGCTATCGCTTTTTCAGCAAAACACGCGTATCGTTCGACCCACTGTGTTTGCTAGGGTCACCGTAAATCGTGGCCTGATGCAGTTGATCTCAACGATCCGCTTCATCGATCCGCTTTGCCAACGCCTGCAACTCAGTCTCAGCCCCGACATCCGGTGGCTGCGATTTATTTCACATTGTTCCAGGAGTTAGCAAAATGTCTGATCGTCAGAGCGGTACCGTCAAGTGGTTCAACGATGCCAAGGGCTTCGGCTTCATCACCCCGGAAAGCGGCCCGGACCTCTTCGTGCACTTCCGCGCCATCCAGGGCAACGGCTTCAAGTCGCTGCAGGAAGGCCAGAAGGTGACCTTCGTCGCCGTGCAGGGCCAGAAGGGCATGCAGGCTGACCAGGTGCAGGCAGACTGATCCGCCTGCTGCCTTCAAGGTAGCCAGAGACGCCGGAAGCGCAAGCTTCCGGCGTTTTTATTTGGGGTCGTCACGTGCCGCCCGTCGTCCTGTGTCTACCATCTGCATGACCCCAGCCCCGGTATATCTGCATGATCGTCGTCCATCATCTGGAAAATTCCCGTTCGCTGCGCGTGCTGTGGATGCTGGAGGAGCTGGGACTGGCGTACGAACTGAAGCAGTACGCGCGCGATCGCAGCACCCTGCTGGCGCCGCCCGAACTGCGCGAGGTGCATCGTCTTGGCAAGGCACCCATACTCCAGGATGGCGACCGCGTGCTGGCCGAATCCGGGGCGATCCTCGATTACCTGGCTGATCGCTACGACCACGACCGCGCGCTGTCCCCAGCACCTCTGCCGGCCGACGCCGACGAACGCATGGCCTACCGCTACTGGCTGCACTACGCCGAAGGTTCGGCGATGCCACCGATGCTGCTGACGCTGGTGATGGGGCGGATCCGCAACGCATCGATGCCGTTCTTCGCCCGTCCCATCGCACGTGCCATCGCCGACAAGGCTGAAAAGAGCTTCGTGGGACCGCAGCGACGCCTGCACCTGGACTGGATGGAAGCTCGCCTGGCGGCCAGCCCGTGGTTCGCCGGCGAGCGCTTCACGGCTGCGGACATCCAGATGAGTTTCCCCATCCAGGCCGCCGGCAGCCGTGGCGACGGGCTGGATGACAAGCCGGCGTTGCGTGGGTTCCTGCAGCGCATCGAACAGCGTCCGGCCTACCGGCATGCGGTGGAACGTGGCGGCAGCCTGCAGGCACTGGGCAGCCGCTGACCGGCCGGCGCTTGCTGCGCGCCGGCGATGCCCCCATCTGCGGATCATGAGTCCTTCCATTCCACGTTTCGACAACCGCCTGATCCAGGCCCTGCCCGGCGATACCGGCGCCGGCCTGCATCGCCGCGACATCCGTGGCGTCGCCTGGTCGCCGGTGCTGCCCACGCCGGTCGCGGCACCGGTGCTGCTGGCGCATTGGCCGGAAGTCGCGACGCTGCTCGGCCTGCCAGCGACGCTGGTGTCCAGCGAGGCTTTCGCAGAGGTATTCGGTGGCAATGCGCTGCTGGACGGCATGCAGCCCTGGGCGGCCAATTATGGTGGTCACCAGTTCGGGCACTGGGCCGGCCAGCTGGGTGATGGCCGGGCGATCTCGCTGGGCGAACTGGTGGCACCCGATGGCGCGCATTGGGAACTGCAGCTCAAGGGCGCCGGGCCAACGCCCTATTCGCGCGGGGCCGATGGTCGCGCCGTGCTGCGTTCATCCATCCGCGAATTCCTGTGCAGTGAAGCCATGCACCACCTTGGCGTGCCCACCACACGCGCGCTGTCGCTGGTCGGCACGGGTGAGGAGGTGGTGCGCGATATTCTGTATGACGGCAATCCGCAGCCTGAGCCAGGCGCGGTGGTATGCCGCGCCGCGCCTTCCTTCCTGCGTTTCGGCAGCTTCGAACTGCCTGCGGCCCGCGGCGAACAGGCGTTGCTGCAGCAACTGGTGGATACCTGCATCGCCCGCGATTTTCCGCACCTGCGGGGCCCGGCGGAGGAAATGCGCGCGCAGTGGTTCGCCGAAACCTGCGTGCGCACCGCGGAAATGGTGGCGCACTGGATGCGGGTGGGCTTCGTGCACGGGGTGATGAACACGGACAACATGTCCGTGCTCGGGCTCACCATCGACTATGGCC
>JAFAFF010000185.1 GCA_023423605.1 Pseudomonadota bacterium | reverse complement strand
CGGATGACGACAGCAATCCGCGTACCGATACCTACGAGATCGACCTGGATGCGTGCGGGCCGATGGTCCTGGACGCGCTGATCAAGATCAAGAACGAGATCGATCCGACGCTGACCTTCCGCCGTTCATGCCGCGAAGGCATCTGCGGTTCGTGCGCGATGAACATCGACGGCACCAACACGCTGGCATGTACGCGCGCCATCGCCGATTGCGGCAAGGCCGAAGTGCCGATCTACCCGCTGCCGCACATGAGCGTGGTCAAGGACCTGGTGCCGGACCTGACCCATTTCTATGCGCAGTACGCGTCCATCAAGCCGTGGATCCGCACCCAGACCCCGGCGCCGCCGGACCGCGAGCGCCTGCAGTCGCCGGAAGACCGCAAGAAGCTGGACGGTCTGTACGAGTGCATCCTGTGCGCATGCTGTTCGACCAGCTGCCCGAGCTACTGGTGGAACGGCGAGCGTTACCTGGGTCCGGCGATCCTGCTGCAGGCCTACCGCTGGATCATCGATTCGCGTGATGAGGACACCGGTGCACGCCTGGACGATCTGGAAGACCCGTTCAAGCTGTACCGCTGCCACACCATCATGAACTGCGCGCGGACCTGCCCGAAGGGCCTGAACCCGGCCCTGGCGATCGCCGAGATCAAGAAGCTGATGATGGCGCGCCGCGCCTGACCAGCGGTCGTAGGGCCGGGCTCTGCCCGGCTGCCGGCCAGATGATCATGGGGCCGGGCTCTGCCCGGCCGGGCTGTCGGCCGGCCCCTGCGGCCGCCGGGCCATGCTCGGCCTTCCTTTTCCGGGGCACGTACCGATGGATGAAACAACCCTGCTGAAGAAGCTGCGCTGGCGTTGCCGTCGTGGCATGCGCGAACTGGACCAGCTGTTCGAACGGTACCTCGACCGCGAATGGGCCACTGCCCCCGCGGAAGAACGCGAAGTTTTCCTGTTCCTCCTGGACTGCGAGGACGATAGGTTGTGGCGGTGGTTCATGGGCTATGAGGCTTGCCCGCATGCACACGCCGTCCCCCTGCTCGAACGGATCAGCGCCCTCAAGGCTTGAGTGGCGGCCATCGCGCCTGCTCGCCGTGGCCGAGGTGGCGGTGCTGGCGGCCGCGCCCTGGTTGATCGCCGCCAGCGATCTGGACACGCGATGGCAGGCACCGGTGGTGCTGCTGACCTGGCTGGCAGGCATCGCCTGCCTGTGGCGCGCACTGCGAAGGCCTCGGCGCCTGCTGTGGCTGCAGGCACCGCCGCGCCCGCTGCTGCTGGATGGCATGGAACTGGAAGCGCCGTCGCTGCACGGCCGTGGGCCCTGGCTGCAGCTGCGCTGGCAGGGACCGGAACGCGCCGGCCACCTGCTGTTCTGGCCGGATACGCTGGATTGCCGGCAACGACGTGAACTGCGACTGGCCGTTCGTTGCCATGCGGTTTCCCGTCAGCCGCCGTCGGTGGCACCATAAGCCGAATTCATCGGCGCACCTGCATGTTCAAACCCATTCCCGTTTCCATCGGCCTGCGCTACCTGCGCGCCAAGCGGCGCAACGGCTTCATTTCCTTCATTTCGATGGCCTCCATCCTCGGCATCGCGCTGGGCGTGACCGTGCTGATCACCACACTGGCGGTGATGAGCGGGTTCCAGAAGGAGATCCGCGATCGCCTGCTGCAGATGTCCGCGCATACCACCATCAGCCGCGATGGCGAGCCGATGAGCGATTGGCAGCGCGCCGTGGACGCCGCCTACAAGGATCCGCGCGTGGCCGGTGCGGCCCCCTACATCGAGATCCAGGCGATGATCAGCGGCGCGCGCGTCCAGGGTGCGCTGGTGCAGGGCGTCGACCCGAAGATGGAGCCGAAGGTATCCGTCGTTGCCGAGAAGATGAAGAAGGGCCGTTTCGACAGTCTGGAAGCGGGCAGCTACAACCTGCTGCTCGGGCAGGAACTGGCCATCTGGCTGGGGGTCGGCGTGGGTGACCAGGTGGTGGTGACGCTGGCCGAAGTGCAGGGCACGCCGATGGGCGCGATCCCGCGCATGAAACGCTTCACCGTCAGCGGCATCTTCGAAGCCGGCTACAACGAGATCGACCGTGGCGTGGCCTTCGCCAACATGCAGGACCTGGAGCGCGTGCTGCGCATCGATGGCGCCACCGGCGTGCGCCTGAAGCTGCGTGACATGGACAGGGCGCTGGAGGTGGGCGTGGACCTGGCGCAACGGCTGGGAGGCGCGTACCGGGTGAGCGACTGGACGCAGCAGAACGCGAACCTGTACCACTCGCTGCGCATGGAGAAAGTGGTGATGGGCATCCTGCTGTCGCTGATCATCGCGATGGGCGCCTTCAACCTGGTGTCTTCGCAGGTGATGCTGGTGACCGACAAGCAGGCCGACATCGCCATCCTGCGCACGTTGGGCCTCACCCCGCGCGGCGTGATGGGCGTGTTCATGGTGCAGGGGTCGCTGATCGGCATCATCGGCACCGTGGCCGGCGTGCTCGGTGGCATCACCCTGACCCTCAACCTGGAGCGCATCCTTGCTGCCATCGAGGCGGTGTTCAAGGTGAAGCTGCTGCCGGAGGATGTGTATTACATCACCGGCCTGCCGACGGACATGCAGCCGGCCGACATCGTGGTGATCACGGTGGTGGCGCTGCTGATGAGCTTCTTGGCCACCCTTTACCCGGCGTGGCGCGCGGCCCGCACCCAGCCTGCGGAGGCGCTGCGTTATGAATGAGGTTTTCACCCCCGGTCAGGAAGTGATCCGCGCCGAAGGGCTCGGCAAGACCTATGCGGAAGGCCGCATGCACACGCCGGTGTTCGATGGCCTGGATCTGCATGTCGCCGCTGGCGAAACCGTGGCGATCATTGGCGCCTCCGGTGCCGGCAAGAGCACGCTGCTGCACCTGCTGGGCGGGCTGGATATTCCCAGCGCGGGTGAGGTGTACGTGGCCGGCCAACGCATGTCGGCATTGTCCGATGGCGCGCGCGGCCAGCTGCGCAACCGCGCGCTGGGCTTCGTCTACCAGTTCCATCACCTGTTGCCGGAGTTCACCGCGCTGGAAAACGTGATGATGCCGGTGCTGCTGGGCGGTGGCGAGGTCGCCGCCGCCCGTGAACGCGCGCGCCAGCTGCTGGAATCGGTCGGCCTGGGGCATCGGCTGCAGCACAAGCCGGGGGAACTGTCCGGTGGCGAGCGCCAGCGGGCGGCGGTGGCGCGCGCGCTGGTCAACCAGCCGGCCTGCGTGCTTGGCGACGAACCGACCGGCAACCTGGACGACCGTACCGCCAGCACGGTGTTCGACCTGATGCTGGAACTCAACCGTGCGCGCCACACCTCGCTGGTGCTGGTCACCCATGACCGCAGCCTGGCGCGGCGCCTGGACCGCGTACTGGAACTGCGCGAAGGCAAGCTGCACGCGCTGGCGCACGCCGAAGTCTGAGCGATACCGGTGTAGCGGGTGACAACTGGCATGGTGGGAGACGGCTGGCATGGTGGGTGACGGCTGGAATGGTGGGTGACGACCGTTGGTCGTCACGCTCTCCGGGCAGCAAGCCCCCGACCACGCTTCGCCCCTGCCGGAAACGGCCACGCCTTCACGCACGCCGGCGCATCATCGGTGCGCTTCCCTTTGCCGGATACCGTCATGAAGCGTCTTCTCGCCGCCGTACTGCTGTGTTGTTCGCTGGCCGCATGCGCCACGGCCGGCCGCCTGGGAAGCGCCGAGCGGCTGGAGCTGTACCGTGCGCACGCCGGCCCGCCGCAGAACGACATGCAGTTCGCCGGCAGCCTCAACGGCTGGAATGAACTGGGCGACAGTGCGCTGGCGGTATGGACCCGGCCCAGCGAAGCCTACCTGCTGGAACTGTCCGGGCCTTGCCAGGAACTACCGTATGCCCCGGCGATCGGCCTGACCAGCCGTGCTGGCCGCGTTTCGGCGCGCTTTGACAATGTGCTGGTACTGGGGGGCGGCCCTGGCCCTGGATTTCCCTGCCATATCGCCAGCATCCGCCGGCTGGACATCAAGGCGTTGCGTGCTTCCGAACAGGAGCTGCGCCAGGCGCAGGTGCAGGAGCGGGATGAAGCACCCGCGGGTGATTGATGGCGCCGCGGCTACAATAGGGGCGATTCCGCACACGAGCTGATGATCGACATGCCGCGCACCGTTTTCTGCCAGTATGAACAACGCGAGGCCGAAGGCCTGGATTTCGTCCCGTATCCCGGCGAGCTGGGCAAGCGCATCTTCGCGGAGATCGGCAAGCCGGCATGGAATGCATGGCTGGCGCACCAGACCATGTTGATCAACGAAAACCGGCTGTCCCCGCGTGATCCGAAGCACCGTGCGTTCCTTGAAGAGGAACTGGTGAAATTCCTGTTCTCCGGTGGCGCGGAGAAGCCGGCCGGTTTCGTCGCGCCGCAACCGACGTAGAGCGGGGCTCTGCCCCTGTCTCCAGCCGGGCAGAGCCCGGCGCTACGAGACCATGCATGTGGCTCGAGCCTTACAGGCTATCCAGCAGCTTGCGGATCGGGGCGGGCAGGCCGAGCGCGGGCAGCTCGTTGCTGGCTACCCAGCGCAGCATGGGATCATCGATGCGCAGTCCGTCCACGCGGGCGCGCAATACCTGCAGGTGCAGCCGGTAATGGCTGAAGGTGTGCTGCAACAGTGGCAGTTCCAGCGCGTCGTCCAGCACGCCATGCACATGCGTGTCGAACCAGTCCTGCATCGCCAATGCCGTTTCAGCCTGCGGCAACGTCCACAACGATGCCCATATGCCGGTCTGTGGGCGCTTCTGCAGCAGCACCCGGCCTTGGTCGTCATGCAGCAGCAGGGCGACAGCTTCGCGTTCGGGCAGCACCTTCCCGGGCCGCGCGGTCGGCAGCTGCGCGGCAAGTCCCTCGCGACGCGCCACGCAAGCCTCCTGAAGTGGGCAGATCGCGCAGGTGGGGCGGCTGCGCGTGCACAGCGTGGCGCCAAGATCCATCTGCGCCTGCGTATAGTCGGCCATGCGCGCTGCCGGAACGTGGGCCACGTGCGCTTCGGCGATGGCCCACAGTGAGCGTTCCACGGCCGGCAGGCCGGGGAATCCCTCGATGCCGTGGTAGCGGGTCAACACACGCTTGACGTTGCCGTCGAGGATCGCGAACGGCTCCTTCCATGCCTGGCTGAGGATCGCGCCAGCGGTGCTGCGGCCGATGCCAGGCAGGGCGTGCAGCGCATCGAAATCCCGCGGCAGGTCGCCATCGTGCTGTTCGACACAACGCCTGGCGGCGGCGTGCAGGTTGCGCGCGCGTGCGTAGTAGCCCAGGCCCGCCCATTGCGCCATCACCGCGTCATTGTCCGCCGCGGCCAGGTCGGGCAGGGTAGGGAAGTGATGCAGGAACTTCAGGAAATACGGTATGACCGTGGCGACCTGGGTCTGCTGCAGCATGATCTCCGACAGCCACACACGGTAAGACGTGCGTGGGTGCTGCCATGGCAGGTCATGGCGACCATGCACGTCGAACCATCGCAGCAGGCCATCAACGAACGCATCGGTATCGGCAGCCGGCGCCGGGGAGCGCGCGGCTGCGGCAACGGCCGCGTCAGGCACTGCCCAGTGCTTCGGGCAGCAGCGCGTCGACGAAGGCTTCCGGATCGAATACGCGCAGATCTTCCGGACGCTCGCCGATGCCGGCGAAGCGGATCGGGATGCCGAATTCGCGGGCCAGCGCGAAGACCACGCCGCCCTTGGCGGTGCCATCCAGCTTGGTGACCACCAGGCCGGTGACGTTCACCGCCGCATTGAACTGGCGCAGCTGCGACAGCGCGTTCTGGCCGGTGGTGCCGTCGATCACCATCAGCACCTCATGCGGTGCCGATGCGTCGATCTTGCCGAGCACGCGGCGGATCTTGCCCAGTTCGTTCATCAGCCCGGACTGGGTATGCAGGCGACCGGCGGTATCGGCGATCAGCACCGAGGTGCCGCGTGCCTTGCCGGCCTGCAGCGCGTCGAACGCCACCGAAGCCGCGTCCGCATTCTGGCCCTGGGCGACCACGGCCACGCCGTTGCGTTCACCCCAGGCCTGCAGCTGCGCCACGGCGGCGGCACGGAAGGTATCGCCTGCGGCCAGCATCAGGCTGTGGCCATCATCCTTGAAGCGCTTGGCAAGCTTGCCGATGGTGGTGGTCTTGCCGACGCCGTTGA
Source organism: Pseudomonadota bacterium (assembly GCA_023423605.1). Classification (GTDB taxonomy): domain Bacteria; phylum Pseudomonadota; class Gammaproteobacteria; order Xanthomonadales; family Xanthomonadaceae; genus Stenotrophomonas. The sequence goes on along the minus strand of JAFAFF010000185.1, from coordinate 502 downwards.
CGCCCACGGTGAGCACCACGAACGGCCTGGCTGCGGGATCGATCACCAGCGGTCTGGACACCGGCCGCAGAATGTCGATCAGATCGGCACGCAGGGCCGCCAGCAGCGCGTTGGCGTCGCTGAACTCGCGCGCCTTCATCCGCCGGCGCAGGCCATCCACCAGCGCCGTGGTTGCGGTGACGCCGACATCGGCGGTGATCAGCGCAGTTTCGATTTCATCCAGCAGGTCGTCGTCGAGCTTGGGATTGCGCGAGAACAGCCCACCGAAACTGCGCGCGAAGGTGCTGTTGCGCAGGCGTTCGCGCCAGCCGGGCCTGCCTGCAGGGGCGGGTTCGGCTTCCACGAACACTGGCAGGTCCGCGGCCGGCGCGATGGGATCGGCGTTCGGCGCCGCATGGGTGACCGGCGCGAGTACCGAGGCCGCCAGTTCTTCCAGCGAAGGAGTCGCGTGCGCCGGCGCGGGCTCTGCTGCGCGCTCGGCCGGTGCGGGGGGCTGCTGTAC
>JAFAFF010000140.1 GCA_023423605.1 Pseudomonadota bacterium | reverse complement strand
CGCCCGGATGGTTGTGGTCATCCTTTTCCGGCGCCACGCAGCCGAGCACGGACACGCCGGTGCGCATCACGTCCATCGGGTGCGCCGACGGCGGCAGCTCTTCCAGCGCGGCCTTCACCGCGGCCGGGATGCCGCGCAGCGACTTCAGCTTGGCCTTGTACGAAACCAGTTCGGCGCGGGTCGGCAGCTTGCCGTGCACCAGCAGGTAGGCGATTTCCTCGAACTCGCTGGTATTGGCCAGGTCCAGGATGTCATAGCCGCGGTAATGCAGGTCGTTGCCACTGCGGCCCACGCTGCACAGCGCGGTGTTGCCGGCGGCCGTGCCGGACAGGGCGACGGACTTCTTCGGCTTGAAGGTCGGGGTGGTGGTGGTGTCGTTCATGGTGTTCCTCCCGGAATTCGTTGCAGCAGGTTACTTCTTGGCGGCGAACAACGCATCGAGCTGCTGCTCGAAGGCGTGGTAGCCGATACGGTCGTACAGTTCGTCGCGCGTCTGCATGCTGTCCACCACGCTGCGCTGGTGGCCATCGCGGCGGATCGCTTCATAGACGTTCTCGGCGGCCTTGTTGGCGGCGCGGAACGCCGACAGCGGGAACAGCTGGATCGCCACGCCGGCCGAGGCCAGCTCGTCGCGGCTGAACAGAGGGGTCTTGCCGAACTCGGTGATGTTGGCCAGGACCGGCACCTTCACCGCGTCGACGAAACGGCGGTAGGTATCCAGGTCATAGGCGGCTTCGGCGAAGATGCCGTCGGCACCGGCCTCGACACAGGCAATGGCGCGCTCGATGGCCGCGTCCACACCGTCCACCTGGATGGCATCGGTGCGCGCGATCAGGAAGAAATCCGGATCGGTCCTGGCATCGGCGGCGGCCTTAACCCGATCGACCATTTCGCCCTGCGATACGATCTCCTTGCCCGGACGATGACCGCAGCGCTTGGCACCCACCTGGTCTTCGATGTGGCACGCCGCGGCGCCAGCCTTGATCAGCGACTTCACGGTGCGCGCGATGTTGAACGCGCTCGGGCCGAAGCCGGTGTCGATGTCGACCATCAGCGGCAGGTCGCAGACATCGGTGATGCGGCGCACATCGATCAGCACGTCTTCCAGGGTATTGATGCCAAGGTCCGGCAGGCCCAGCGAACCGGCCGCCACGCCGCCGCCGGACAGGTAGATCGCGCGGTAACCGGCGCGCTGGGCCAGCAATGCGTGGTTGGCGTTGATGGCGCCGATGACCTGCAACGGCGATTCGGCGGCGAGCGCCTGGCGGAAGCGGGTTCCGGCGGAAGGGGACGTAGAGGCGGTCATGCAACGGTCCTGGTGAAAGTCTTGGTTATGGGAGCAAGGGCCGTGCCAACTGCAAGTGGCTGATTCAACAGGAATCTCCCGAGCACCGAATGAAACACATGAAACATTGAAACACGAGTAAAATGAAACACCCCTGTCCTGGCTCCCTGCGCGCATGCCCGCACCTCCGCTGCACTTCATCGATGCCGACACGCCTCCTCCAATCATCTGGACGGTCAGCGTTTCGCGCCTGACCGGTCTGCTCGGCGACGTGATTCCGGAATTCGACGGCCGTGCACGCATCGAGCAGATCAACCTGGGTTTCGAGGAAGCGGTGACCGTGATCAACCAGCGGCTCCGACGCGAGCACTGCGACGTGGTCATCGCCGGCGGCTCGAATGCGGCCTGGCTGCGCAGCCGCCTGGAGGTACCGCTGGTGCCCATCCAGGCCAATGGTTTCGATCTGATGGAAGCGTTGGCCCGTGCCCGGCGCATCGCGCCACGCATCGGCCTGGTCACCCATGCCAGCGACGTACCCACGTTCGGCAGCTTCCAGGACAGTTTCGGCCTGCAGATCGCGCACCGCCGTTTCGTCACCCGCGAAGATGCACGCGATTGCATCGCCGATCTGCGCGCCAATGGCATCGAAGTGATCGTCGGCACCGGCATGGCCATCGACCACGCCGAGGCGGCAGGGGTCCAGGGCGTACTGCTGTACTCGGCCGATTCGGTGCGGCAGGCCTTCGAGCATGCGCTGGAGCTGACGCACGCATTGGCCAGGTCCAGCGCGCGGCCACCGGTGCGGTCACGCCGACCGCGGCGCACCGCAGCGCCTGCCCTGCTCGGCGACAGCACGGCAATGCAGCAGGTGCGCCGGCATATCGCGCTGTATGCACCCCACGACAGTACCGTGCTGGTCACCGGCGAAACCGGTACCGGCAAGGAACTGGCGGCGCGCCAGCTGCATTCGGCAAGCGGACGTCGCGGGCGCTTCATCGCGCTGAACTGCGGTGCGATCAGCGAATCGCTGCTCGAATCGGAGCTGTTCGGCTACAGCGACGGTGCATTCACCGGTGCCCGGCGCGGTGGCCGCACCGGGCTCATCGAAGCCTCCGATGGCGGCACCCTGTTCCTCGACGAGATCGGCGAGCTGCCGTTGCCGCTGCAGACACGACTGCTGCGCGTGCTGGAAGAACGCGAGGTCCTGCGGGTAGGCGCCACCGAGCCCACCCCGGTGGACCTGCGCGTGGTGGCCGCGACACTGCAGGCGCTGGAGCAGCGCGTGCAGGCCGGGCAGTTCCGGCGCGATCTGTACTATCGACTGGCGACGTTGCGCATCACCCTGCCTCCGCTGCGTGCGCACCGCGAGGATGTCGCGTTGCTGGTCGCGCACTTCTTCCAACAGCTGCGTGGCATCGCCCCGCCCCTGCACGATGACGCCATGGACCTGCTGGTGGCGGCGGCATGGCCGGGCAACGTGCGCGAACTGCGCAACCTGGTGGACCGCCTGCGGATCCACTGGCAACCGGATGAAGGGCGCATCGACGCCGAACGGCTGCTGCTGCTGGCCCCGGAGCTGGCGCGCGAGGGCGCACCTTCGCTGCCGGCGGAAAGCACCGGCAAGCGCCCATCGCGCGCACAGCTGCAGGCGCTGCTGCAGGAACACCGCAACGACCGCGAAGGCATGGCGCAGGCGCTGGCCGTATCACGCACCACCCTGTGGCGATGGCTGCGCAGCGAAGGATTGTAGAGCCGGGCTCTGCCCGGCTGACGCACCGTTTCGTAGAGCCGGGCTCTGCCCGGCTGAGGCTCTACCGCGCAGCGGGGCAGAGCCCCGCTCTACGCCGATGTCCGTGCCCAGCGGGCTTCGATGGCGATGCGCCCACTGCCCACCAGGGCCATCCACGAAAGCAGCACCGCGAGCGGCACTTCGCTCAGGTAGAAGAACCAGCTCAGCCAATCCAGCACACCCAGCCCGCCCGGAATGCGCGCCATGCCATCGGTCAGCGCCGCCACCACGCAGATCGCGGCCAGCAGCAATGCCGACGGACGGCTCAGCAGGCCAAGCACCAGCAGGGCACCGGCAATCCACTCGATCATCCCCAGCACTGGCGCACTGAACAGCGGAAAGGGAATACCCGCCTCGGTCAGGGTCTGTACCATGCGCTCGCGACCGGCGCCGGTGAACACCTTGTTCCAGCCCGAGACGCTGAACATCACGCCGGCCACCACGCGGGCAAGCAACAGCAGGAGCGATTCCAGGCCGCTGCGGAGCGGCGGGACGAGGAACAGAAAACGCATGAACGGCATGGTGATCCCGCAACTGAAAAGGGCACCGGAGTGTGCGGGGCGCTTGCCTGCCGCCACATGAAGCGCGGCGGTCCATTCGCGACTCTCGCGCTTTCCCGCCGTTACCCGTGCAGCGGCTCAGCTGGCCACCAGCGCTCGTCGCCGCGGGAGTGGGAAGCGATTGCTGTCCGCATGCGTCATCACTCGCCAGCGGACAGCAACCCTTCCACCCCACCGCTCACTGCGCCGGTCAGGGATACAGCAAGCGCTTGCTCCAGCGTCCGTCGACACCGGTCTCATAGCACCAGCGGTCGTGCAGGCGGAACTGTGCGCCGTACCAGAACTCAATGCGGTCCGGCACCACGCGCAGACCACTCCACCCTTCCGGACGCGGCACATCCCTGCCCTCGAAACGTGCTTCGATCTCCACCACGCGCGCATCGAACTCCTCGCGGCTGGCCAGTGTCCTGGACTGCAGCGATGCCCATGCGCCGATCTGGCTCATGCGCGCGCGGCTGGCGAAATACGTATCGGCTTCGGCATCATCCACCTGTTCGACACGTCCTTCCACGCGCACCTGTATGCCGGCCTCGCGCAGGCTGCGCCACAGGAACAGCAGCGCCGCCTGCGGATTGGACCGCAGTTCACGGCCCTTGTGGCTGTCCAGATGGGTGTAGAAGACAAAGCCACGCTCATCGAAGGCCTTCAACAGCACGGTGCGCGCCGAAGGTCGCCCCTGTGCGTCGGCGGTGGCCACGGTCATCGCGTTGGGCTCCACTTCCCGGCTCTGCTGCGCCTCCTCGAACAGGGCGGCGAAGGTGGACAGGGCTTCGGCGTACAGATCGCTCATGGCTGCTTTCTTGTTACAGGGATTGAGCTATTGTGGCTGCATGGTCACCGCTGCGTACATGCCCCACGGCAAAGGATTTCCGGAAACGCTGGCCGAACAGGCGCTTGACGATGCGCTGGATAGCGGCGCGAGGGTGCCGGTACTGGCGATCAGCGGGTTGCAGGGCAGCGGCAAATCGACGCTGGCCACGCAGATCGTGGCACAGGCGCGGCACCGCGGGCTCCATGCGGCAACGCTCTCCATCGATGATGTCTACCTTACCCGTGCCCAGCGGCAACGCCTGGCCCGCCAGGTGCATCCACTGCTGATCACCCGCGGGCCACCGGGCACCCACGACCTGCCATTGGCGCATGCAGTGCTGGATGCAGTGGCTGCACGGCAGCCGGTGGCATTGCCACGCTTCGACAAGCTTGCCGACGAACGCCTCCCTGAAACGCAATGGCAGCCCTTGGCCCAGCCCCTGAACCTGCTGGTGTTCGAAGGCTGGTTCCTGGGCACGCCGGCACAGGACGAGGCGGACCTGGAGCCTGCGCTCAACGCCCTGGAGCGCGAGGCCGACGGCGATGGCCGCTGGCGGCGCTGGTGCAACCAGGCGTTGGCCAACGACTACCAGGCAATGTGGCAGCGCTGTGACCGCCTCTGGTTCCTGCAGCCGCCGGATTTCTCGGTAGTGCCACGCTGGCGCTGGCAGCAGGAACAGGCGCTGCAGGCCGCTCAACCCGGCCGGCACGGCATGAGCCGCCCGCAGCTGGAACGTTTCGTACAGTATTACGAACGGGTCAGCCGGCAGGCACTGCGCACCCTGCCGGCACTCTCCGACCGGGTGGTGCAGCTGGACGCGCAGCGCCAGGTACTGGCACTGCGCTGAGGCGCATCATTCCACCAGGAAGGTGACACGCAGGTTGACCCGCCATTCGGTGATATCGCCGCTGGCATCGGTGACCACCTTGGTCTCGTTGATCCAGGCACCCTGGATGCCGTTGACGGTGCCGGCGACCTTCTTCAGGCCATTGCGCACGGCATCCTCCACGCTGGTGGGCGAGGAAGCATTGATCTCGATGACCTTGGCGACCGACATGGCGTGTTCTCCGGTTGGCGCGGGACATTCCGCGAACGTCGACGATGACGTGAAGGACGTAAAGGCCAGGACACGGAGGTGTTAGCATCGCCAGGCATGAACCCCGCACCGAACCTGATCCTGATCGGCCCGATGGGCGCCGGAAAAACCTGCATCGGCCGTCGCCTTGCCGAACGCTTCACGCTGGAATTCGTCGACGTGGACCAGGCCATCGTGGAGGCTGCCGGGGCCAGTATCGCGACGATCTTCGAGCATGCCGGCGAAGCGGGCTTCCGCGAGCACGAACGCCAGGTACTGCAGCAGCTGCTTGCCGGCTGCGGCAGGCTGGTTTCCACCGGCGGCGGCGCGGTGCTGCATCCGGACAACCGCGACGCAATCGCCCGCCATGGCTACGTGGTCTATCTGCGCGTCAGCGTGGCCGCGCAGCTGCAGCGGCTGGCGCGCGACCGCGCCCGACCGCTGCTGCAGCGCCCGGACCGCGAACAGGTACTGCGTGCGCTGGCCGAACAACGCGACCCGCTGTACCGGCAACTGGCCGACATCACCCTGGATACCGATCTCTTCACCGCCGCCGAGGCGACCGCCCAGCTTGTCGTCAGGCTGGCCGCGCTCTGGCAGCGACAGGACCTTCCCGCATGACCTCCGCCCCTCCCCTTGACGTCGCCGTCGGCGGCGCCCATCCGTATTCCATTTCCATCGGCCCGGGCCTGCAGCAGCGGGGTGATCTGCTCGCCCGCCACGTGCGTGGCCGCCATGTGCTGCTGGTCAGCGACAGCGAGGTTGCTCCACGCTACCTTCCCGCGCTGCGCGACACCCTGGTGCAGGCACGCCCGGAACTGATCATCGGCGAACATGTGCTGGCCGCCGGCGAAGCGTCGAAGACGCTGCACGAGTTCGGCCGCATGATCGAAGCGCTGGCCGCCCTGGGCGCCACCCGCGACGCCTGCGTTTTCGCACTGGGCGGCGGCGTGGTCGGTGACCTGGCCGGTTTCGCCGCAGCCTGCTGGATGCGCGGCGTGGACTGCGTGCAGCTGCCCACCACCCTGCTGGCGATGGTGGATTCGTCGGTAGGCGGCAAGACCGCCGTGGACATCCCGGCCGGAAAGAACCTGGTCGGCGCGTTCCATCCACCCTGCGCGGTGATCGCCGATACCCGCGTGCTGGCCACCCTGCCCGCACGCGAACTGCGCGCGGGCCTGGCCGAGGTCATCAAGTACGGCGCGCTGGGCGATGCAGGCTTCTTCGACTGGCTGCAGCGGCACGCCGATGCACTGTCGGCCGGCGACGATGCCGCGCTTGCCGAAGCCATTGCCCGCAGCTGCGCGCACAAGGCTGCCATCGTCGAACGCGATCCGTTCGAAAAGGGCGAACGTGCACTGCTCAATCTCGGCCATACCTTCGGCCACGCCATCGAAACCGAACAGGGGTACTCGGCACCGGGTCGCGATGCGCTCAACCACGGCGAGGCGGTGGCCGTCGGCATGGTACTCGCCGCGCGACTTTCCACCGCGCTGGGCATGGCGCCCGAGTCGGATGGCGATCGCCTGCGGGCACTGCTGCTGCAGGTGGGCCTGCCGGTGGCGATCCCCGCCGGCCTGGACCCGCTGGCCCTGCTGGAACGCATGCGCCTGGACAAGAAGAACGTCGCCGGCCGCCTGCGCCTGGTGCTGTGGCGTGGCATGGGCCGTGCCGAAGTGGTGGCCGGCGTGCCCGACGAAGCAGTGCTGGCGATACTGTCCGCACCCTGACCCAGGCCTCGCCCGCGCCCCGCGGCCGACCGGCCGCGAGTCGGCAACACCGGTACAATCGGCGCATGCAAGCGCACCTGCAACAACCTGCAACCGGCAACGAAGCGCCGCGCTTCCTCCGCCTCAGCCTGCAGCCGGACCTGTTCGGCGGTTGGGAACTGCTGCGCGAGTCCGGTCGCGTTGGCATGCGTTCGCAGCTGCGCCGTGAACTGTACCTGCGGGAACAGGACGCCCGGCAGGCCTTCGACAAGGCGCGCGATGCCGAACTGCATCGTGGCCTGGCCCTGGTCTCCAGCAGCCCATGAACCTGCTGCTCCTTCTTCACCGCTGCCCCGCGCCGCACCCACACAAGGAATCCCCGCCGTGACCGCTGCCCTCCGCAACGACCGCCTGCTGCGCGCCCTGCGCCGTGAACCGGTGGACCAGACACCGGTGTGGCTGATGCGCCAGGCCGGGCGTTACCTGCCGGAGTATCGCGCCACCCGCGCGAAGGCCGGCAGCTTCCTGGCCATGGCCAAGAACCCGCAGATCGCCTGCGAGGTGACCCTGCAGCCGCTGCGCCGCTTCCCGCTGGATGCGGCCATCCTGTTTTCCGACATCCTCACCGTGCCCGATGCGATGGGCCTGGAGCTGTACTTCGTCGAAGGCGAGGGACCGAAGTTCCGTCACCCCGTGCGCGATGAAGCCGCCATCGCGCGGCTCGCCGTGCCGGACATGGAACAGGAACTGGGCTACGTGATGGATGCCATCCGGGTGATCCGCCGCGAACTGGATGGACAGGTTCCGCTGATCGGGTTCTCCGGCAGCCCCTGGACACTCGCCTGCTACATGGTGGAAGGCGGCGGCAGCAAGGATTTCGCGCGCATCAAGGCGATGGCGCTGAATCATCCGCAGGCACTGCACACGTTGCTGGAGGTGGTGACCGATGCGGTGATCGCCTACCTGGGCGCGCAGCGCGCGGCCGGCGCACAGGCGCTGCAGGTGTTCGATACCTGGGGAGGCGTGCTTTCGCCGGCGATGTACCGTGAATTCTCGCTGCGCTACCTGCAGCGCATCGCCACGGAACTGGAGCGCGGCCAGGGCAGCCAGCGCACGCCGCTGATCCTGTTCGGCAAGGGCACCGGGCTGCACCTGGAAGCACTGTCGCATACCGGCGCCGATGCGCTCGGCATCGACTGGACGCTGGACCTGGAAGATGCGGCACGCCGTACCGGCGGACGCGTCGCGTTGCAGGGCAACCTGGACCCCACCACGTTGTATGCCGCGCCCGAAGCGATCACCGCTGCGGCCGGTCGCGTGCTGGACAGCTACGCGGCAGGCAACGGCGGTTCGCGGGAAGGCCACATATTCAATCTGGGCCATGGCATGTCACCGGACATGGACCCGGCCAGTGTGCAGGTGCTGGTGGATGCGGTGCACCGCCTCAGCGCACGTTGAGGATCTTCCCGACACGGCGGTCCGGTGCGCATTGATCGCAACGTGACCGTCACTGCGCGATGATGTGCGCCCCGTCCGCGTCAAGCCCGTTCCGATGACAACAGGTTACGCCTCCATCCGCCCGCTGCTGTGGCTGGTATCGCTGGCGATCTTCATGCAGATGCTGGATTCGACCATCGTCAACACGGCATTGCCGGCGATGGCACACAGCCTGGGCGAAAGCCCCCTGCAGATGCAGTCGGTCGTTTTCAGCTATGCGCTGGCGGTCGCCACCTTCATTCCGGCATCGGGCTGGATCGCCGACCGTTTCGGCACGCGCCGCACGTTCCTGGTTGCGATCATCCTGTTCACCCTGGGTTCGCTGGCCTGTGCCCTGGCCCAGCACCTGCATCAACTGGTCGCCGCACGGGTGCTGCAGGGCATCGGCGGCGCGATGCTGCTGCCGGTGGGGCGCCTTGCGGTGATGCGCTCGGTGCCGCGCGACGATTTCCTGCGCGCAATGAGTTTCATCGCCATTCCCGCGCTGGTCGGCCCGCTGATCGGGCCCACGCTCGGCGGCTGGCTGGTCGAGGTCGCATCCTGGCACTGGGCATTCCTGATCAACCTGCCCATCGGCGTGATCGGCTACGCCGTGGCGATGAAGGTGATGCCCGATCATTACGCCAGCCATCGCTCGCGCTTCGACCTGCGCGGTTACCTGATGCTCGCCTTCGGCATGGTGGTGCTGTCGCTGGCGCTGGACGGGATTTCCGGCATGGGCACGCCGCACGCGCTGGTGATGCTGATGACGGTGGCCGGGCTGGCGGCACTGGCCGGCTACTGGCTGCATGCCGCCAATTCCACCTCGCCACTGTTTTCGCTGGCGCTGTTCCGGGTGCCAAGCTATCGCATCGGCATCCTCGGCAACCTGTTCTCCCGTGTCGGCAGCAGCGCGATGCCCCTGCTGATTCCACTGCTGCTGCAGGTCGGCATGGGCATGAGCCCGATGAACGCCGGCCTGATGATGATCCCCGTGGCTGCCGCCGGCATGCTCTCCAAGAAGATGGCGGTCAGGCTGGTGGAACGCTTCGGCTACCGCCGCGTGCTGATGACCAACACGGTGCTGGTGGGCATCGCCATGGCCAGCTTCGCCCTGATGACGCCTGGCCAGTCGCTGGGCTGGAGGCTGCTGCAGCTGGCCCTGTTCGGTGCCGTCAATTCGCTCCAGTTCACCGTGATGAACACCGTGACGCTGCGCGACCTGGATCGCGAGTACGCCAGTTCCGGCAACAGCCTGCTGTCGATGGTGATGATGCTTGCCGCGGGCTTTGGCGCCGCGGCGGCCGGCAGCCTGCTGGCGGCCTTCGCGCCGCTGGAAGCGCATGGTGCTACCGCCGCGTTGCACGCCACGTTCCTGTGCGTCGGTGCCATCACGCTGACCTCCACCCTGGTGTTCTGGCAACTGCCCGATACCGGCCCCGAGCCGAAACAGGTGGAAGAAGTGGCCGAGTAATACCGGAGGTTGCCCGGCAACCTTGTGCCGACGCAGCCGGGCAGAGCCCGGCTCTACGCCGCCATCGCGCGCGCGATGGCTTCGGTGAGCAGGTCTCCACTGACCGGTTTGCGCAGCATGCCCTGCATGCCAGCAGCTCGCACCTGTTCGGCCAGGTCCGGGTCGGTGCGGGCGCTGACCGCCAGCAACGGCAATCCATGGCCCTGGCTGCGCAGGTGCCGTGCCAGATCGAAGCCGCTCAATCCCGGCAGATCCAGATCCAGCAGGCCGATATCGAAGGTATCCGCCGCCATCTCCTGCAACGCCGCCAGCGCATGCATCGCATGCACGACCTGGTGTCCGCGCGCGCCGAGCAGCCCCATCACCACTTCGGCCACGGTCGGATCATCCTCCACCAGCAGTATCCGCAACGGCGCCGCAGACGATGCCACGCCAGCCGGCGCCATGGCCGGTATCCTGGCATCGTCCACCGGGCCACGGTGAAGCGGCAACGGCAAGCTGACGCTGAAGCGCGTGCCCTGTCCCAGCCGGCTTTCCACATCGATACTGCCGCCCATGGACACCGCCAGTTCGCGGCTGATGGCCAGGCCCAGCCCGCTGCCACCGTACTGCGCCGCCGTACGTGCGCCATCGCCCTGCTCGAAACGACGGAACAGCCGCTTGCGCTGCTCTACCCCGATGCCTGGCCCGGTATCGGTGATCTGGAACAACAGGCCCTGCTCCGGGCCTTCCGCCTGGACATGCAGTGTGATGCCGCCGTGCTGGGTGAACTTCACCGCATTGCCCACCAGGTTCAGGAGGATCTGCCGCACACGCAGCGGATCGCCGACGGCCGTGAGTCCTTCCGGCAACTGCTGGCGCACAGTCAGCCACAACTGCTTGCGCTGGGCGAGCGGTGCCATCAGTGATTCCAGATCCGCGAGCAGGGCATGCAGGCTGAACGTCTGGGTCTGCAGCTCCAGCCGCCCGGATTCGATGCGCGCCAGATCCAGCGCATCATTCACCAGCAGCAACAGATGCTCGCCGGCCATGCGGATGGATTCGGCATAGCCGCGCTGGCGTGCTTCCAATGGCGAGGACAACAGCAGCTCGGTCATGCCCAGCACGCCGGTCATCGGCGTGCGCACCTCATGGCCCAGCGTGGCCAGGAAACGCGTCTTCGCCGCCGAAGCCTGCTCGGCGACTTCCTGCTTGTGTACCGCCATCTGGAACGCATGCCGGCGCTGCAGGCGCCGGCGGTACAGCCAGGCGAATCCACTCAGCAGCACCAGCACCGCGGTCAGCAGCAACAGCATCCCGGTCAGGCTCCGCCACCACGGAGGCAGCACCTGGAAATCCAGCCGCTGTACCTGCGACCACACATGGTCCACCGAACGTGCCTGCACTTCCAGCTGGTACTGGCCTGGCGGCAGGCGCGAAAACACACGTTCACCGGCCGCGCCGGCATCCACCCAGTCCGGATCGTAGCCGGCCAGTCGATACCGGTATGCGTTGGACGCGGCATCGCTGAACGACAGCAGGCGCGCGACGATGTGCAGGTCGCGGTCGCCATCCTGGATGGCGAGCGCAGGCTCATGGGTGAGTTCGACGATCCTGTCGCCGCGCCGAACCTCCACGCGCTCGATCACCAGCGGTGACTGGCGGGTCGAGGGACGCACCTTGAGTG
>JAFAFF010000351.1 GCA_023423605.1 Pseudomonadota bacterium | reverse complement strand
CAAGCAGTTCGCGGATGATGATCGGCATCAACGCCGCCACCGCCTCACCTTCGGCACGCAGCCCGGCCAGCATGCGCAGCACCGCGACAGGCTGGCCGGAGAACGTGGTCTCGACCAGCCGGAACACATCGTAGCGGGCGGCATCGGCCACCAGCCCGTCCATTCGGTCCACATCCAGTACCTGGCCGTCATCGACCAGCAGGGCCAGTTTGTCGATCTCCTGGGCGGCCGCCAGCAGGTTGCCTTCCACGCGTTCGGCAAGCCGCTGCACGGCGCCAGGCTCAGCCCGCAGGCCCTTGCCGCGCAGGCGTCGTTCAATCCATTCCGGCAGCTCATGCGGCTTGATCGCCCACGCCACCGACAGCACGCCGGCCCGGCTTACCGCATCGGCCCACTTGCCGTGGTGCGCCTTGCTCCATTCGTTGGCGGTGACAAGCAGCACGACATCCGGCGGCGGAGCCGCGCAGAAGTCGCTGATCACCTGCGCGCCTTCCTTGCCCGGCTTGCCGCTCGGCAGGCGCACTTCGATCAGGCGGCGGGCACTGAACAGGCTGGGGGCGTTGAAGCCTCCCTGCAAGTGCTGCCAGTCGAAATCGCGCCCGTCGGCGTCGAACACTTCGCGCTCGTCGATACCTTCGGCGCGGGCGCGGCGGCGGACTGCGTCGGCGGCTTCCAGCACCCGCAGGTTCTCCGGCCCTGCGATCAGATAGACCGGCGCCAGCGGCTGGCTGCCGGTGGCACTGGCCAACTGCTCCGGGCGCATTTCCATGCCGTGGTTCCGGATCAGTCCCGCACCGGCGTCGCGGCCGGTTCGGGCTCCTGCTGGATGGCCGGCACCCCGGCCGGCGCCGGGCCGGCCGGAATCACGCCGTCCGCGGCAGGTGCGGACAGGCTGCGGCCTTCATGCAATTCGTTGCGTACCACGCTGTCGATGCGGCGGATGATCGAGGCGGACATCTCGCGGCGCAGTTCGTCGGCGAGGATTTCGCGCTCGGTGGTGGTACCGGTGGCATCGGTGGGGGGCGACACGTAATCGCGCGACAGCTCGATGACCTGCTGCGGCACCAGCTCGCTGCCATCCTCGCGACGGAAGATGAAGATCACCGCATAGCGCAGGCTGTATTCCTGCGCCCGGCCCTGCGCGTCGATGGCGATGGGCAGGTCGCCCCAGCGTTCGGACAGCACCTGCAGCTGCGACGTCGGCAGCGTCGAATCCTCGTCGGCCAGGGTGGCGCCCGATGCCAGCAGGCTGCGTCGCAGCAGCTTGGCCAGTTCGCTGTAGGGTGCGCTGGACACCACCTTCACCGCCGCCGTATCGGCCGGCAGCATCAGCTTGTTGCGCATATGGAAGCCGCAACCGGCCAGGCCGATGGCGATGAGGAGGGCGAGCAGGATTCGGGTCATGGACACAGTCTGTAGGAGCCGGGCGGCCGCGGCAACACAGCCTGCCCGATGGCACGTGAACGAAGGGGGTAGACCACCACCGGAAGGGGGACGGAGGCGGTTAAATGCAGTTAACTGCCTCCGTCCCCCGTTTTCAGGCGGCGACGATGTTCACGACTTTGCCGGGCACGATGATGATCTTGCGCACCGTCAGGCCTTCCATGAACCTGGCTGCGTTCGGCTCGGCCACCGCCAGCGCCTCCACCTGTTCGCGCGGGGCGTCGGCAGCGATCTCGATGGTGCCGCGCAGCTTGCCGTTGACCTGCACTGCCAGGGTCAACGCGTCGCGTACCAGTGCGGTCGGGTCCACCTGCGGAAACGCCTGGTCTTCCAGCAACGTTTCGCCATGGCCCAGCACCTGCCACAGCGCGTGGCTGGCGTGCGGGGTGATCGGGTTGAGCATCAGCACGATGGAACGCAGCGCCTCATGGCGCACCGCACGGCCCTGGCCGCTGGCGTCATCGAACCTGGCCAGCGCGTTCATCAGTTCCATCACCGCGGCGATCGCGGTGTTGAAGCTGTGCCGGCGACCATAGTCGTCACCCACCTTGCCGATGGTTTCGTGGGTCTTGCGGCGCAACGCCTTCTGTCCGGCGTCCAGCGCGGCCACGTCCAGCGCCGGAGCGGCACTGTCGGCGGCATGCCTGTGCACCTGCGCCCACAGGCGGCGCAGGAAGCGGGCCATGCCGTCCACGCCGGCTTCGTTCCATTCCAGCGACTGCTCCGGTGGCGCGGCGAACATCGAGAACAGACGCACGGTATCGGCGCCGTACTTGCCGACCATCGCCTGCGGGTCCACGCCGTTGTTCTTCGACTTGGACATCTTCTCGGTGCCGCCGATCTCCACCGGCAGACCGTCGGCGATCAGCGTGGCGCCGGTGATGCGACCGCGCTCATCGCGCTGCACATCCACATCGGCCGGGTTGATCCAGTCCTTCGAGCCGTCCGGGTTCGGGCGGTAATAGGTTTCCGCGATCACCATGCCCTGGCACAGCAGATTCCGTGCCGGTTCGTTGCTGTCCACCATCCGCGCGTCGCGCAGCAGCTTGTGATAGAAGCGGAAATACATCAGGTGCAGGATCGCGTGCTCGATGCCGCCGATGTACTGGTCCACCGGCAGCCAGTAGTTGCCGCGCTTGTCCACCGCATCACGGGCACCCGGCGAGGTATAGCGGGCGTAGTACCAGCTCGATTCCATGAAGGTATCGAAGGTGTCGGTCTCGCGCTCGGCCGCGCCGCCACAGTCCGGGCAGGTGGTCCTGCGCCATTCCGGATCGGTCTTGATCGGCGAACCGGTGCCCGAGAAGGCCACGTCCTCCGGCAGCACCACCGGCAGCTGTTCTTCCGGCACCGGCACCGCGCCGCACTTGTCGCAGTAGATCACCGGAATCGGGCAACCCCAGTAACGCTGGCGGCTCACGCCCCAGTCGCGCAGGCGGTAGTTCACCCGCCGCTGGCCCTGGGC
>JAFAFF010000282.1 GCA_023423605.1 Pseudomonadota bacterium | reverse complement strand
CCCTGCAGCTTGATGCCGTTCACCAGGTAAACCGAAACCGGCACGCGCTCGCGGCGCAGTGCGTTCAGAAACGGGTCCTGCAACGATTGCCCCTTGGACATTTCAAACTCCTGATTATTGTTTTTATGGTCGTCGGCAGATGCCACGGCCCCCCAGCCGCCCACCGACGCATCCGATGGTACACGTACCCGGTTGAACCCGGTCAGGGCCTTGCGAAGGCCGCCACCGCGGCAAGCAGCTCCTGTCCTTGCAGATGGGGATCGAACCAGCGCGCATCAAGCTCGCCCCGCAGCCAGGTCAACTGCCGTTTGGCCAGCTGGCGGGTGGCGAACACCGCCCTGTCACGGAACTGCGCGGCATCGCCGGTGCCATCCAGGTAGTCCCAGGCCTGCCGGTAGCCGACCGCACGGATCGCCGGCAGATCCAGCGGCGCCGGGACCCGGGCCATGCCGGGCAGTGCGCGCAGGGTGCGCACCTCGTCCAGGAATCCCTGCGCGAGCATGGCATCGAAACGATTGGCGATGCGCTGATGGAGCACCGCGCGGTCGCGCGGCGCCAGGATGATCTTCAGGGTACGCACGGGCAGCCGGCCCTCGCCCGGCAGCTGCTGCCACTGGCTGATGGGCGTACCGGTCAGGCGGTAGACCTCCAGCGCCCGCTGGATGCGCTGCGGATCGGTCGCATGGATGCGCGCGGCCGCCTGCGCATCCACATCGGCCAGCTCGGCATGCAGCGCCGCCCAGCCGCGTTCTGCGCCCTCCCGTGCCAGTTGCGCGCGGGTCGCTTCATCTGCAGGCGGCATAGGCGACAGCCCGCGCAGCAGCGCGCGGAAGTACAGCCCCGTGCCGCCAGCGAGGATGGGCATCCTGCCGCGCGCCACGATGTCTTCCACGGCACGCCGCGCGGCGGTGGCGAATTCGGCCGCCGAATACGGCTGCCACGGATCGCAGAGGTCCAGCAGATGGTGCGGGGCCTGCGCGCGCTCGCCTGCGTCGGGTTTGGCCGAGCCGATGTCCAGGCCGCGGTAGACCAGCGCCGAGTCGACGCTGACGATTTCGCCATCCAGTTCCCGGGCCAGCTGGATGGCGGTTGCGGTCTTGCCACTGGCAGTCGGGCCCATCACCGCGATCGCCAGCGGACGCTGGTCGATCGCCATCAGTCCTCGTCCGGCCAACGCAGTGCAGGCGCCGCATCGCTGCGCGGTGCCGGGACCGCAGCCACCGCCTGCCACACCTTCAGCGCATCCACGGTGGCCGCGACATCGTGCACCCGCACGATGCGGGCGCCGCGCTGCACCGCGATCAGATGTGCGGCCACCGAGGCGGCAACACGCCCGGCGGGTTCGGCGCGCCCGGTCAGCTCGCCCAGGCTGCGCTTGCGCGACAGGCCGGCCAGCATTGGCACGCCCAGTTCCAGGAAACGTTCCAAACGCGCCAGCAGGGTGATGTTGTGCGTGGTGGCCTTGCCGAAGCCGAAACCCAGGTCGATGAGCAGGTTCTTCCTGGCGATACCCGCCATCTCGGCGGCGAACAGCCGCTGCACCAGGAAACCATGGACCTCGGCGACCACATCGGCGTACTGCGGGTCGGCCTGCATGTCGCCGGGCTCGCCCTGCATGTGCATCAGCACCACCGGAACACCTGCCTGTGCCGCCGCCTCCAGCGCGCCGGGCTGGCGCAGCGCATGGATGTCGTTGATCATGCCGGCGCCGGCGGCGACCGCCGCACGCATCACTTCGGGCTTGAAGGTGTCGATGCTGATCGGTACCGCCGTGCGCGCTGCCAGCTGTTCGATCACCGGGATCACCCGCCGCAGTTCCTCTTCCAGCGGCACCGGCGCACTGCCCGGGCGCGTGGATTCACCACCGATGTCCAGCAGGTCCGCGCCCTCTTCCACCAGCTTCAGGCCATGCGCCACTGCCGCGTCGGTGCTTGCATGCGCGCCGCCATCGGAAAACGAGTCCGGGGTGACGTTGACGATGCCCATCACCCGCGCGCGGTCCAGCCGCAGCAGGCGACCACCGCAATCAAGCTGGGGAGAGGTATCGAACATGGGAATTCCTGCGGCCAATGACGGTGCCTAGTTTACGTCGGCGCGGCTTTTCCAGCCGACGCCAGGTAGAGCCGGGCTCTGCGCGGCTGATGAAATACCGCACAGCGGGGCAGAGCCCCGCTCTACGTGGCCGGTGTCAGCGCCGTTGGCGGCGCTTGCGGTCCACATACAGCGTCCTGGTGATGCTCAGCACCACACCCACGCCGATGCCGACGAAACAGCCCAGAAGCAGGTTGTCCAGGCCCAGTCCCACGGCAACGCCCACGACCGTTGCGATCACCATTTCAGCGGTATGGGAGATCGGTTGAGGCGGTTGCGTGGACATCAGGGCTCCGGCATGGGGAAGGATCAAACCGCATTGTCGCCCAGCGACGCGCTCGCGTGCGGCCGCGACCTGAACGGACAAGGCCGGGTTTCCCCGGCCTTGTCGCGTCGCGTATCAGGCTTCCGGCAGGCGCGCTGCCGTCAGTGCTGCTCGGCCGGCCCGGTGATCGGCGGCAGCGGACGGGCGTCACCGCCCTTGTCGTTGTTGCTGCCATCGTCGCCCTTGTCCGAACGGGTCCAGCCCATCGGCGGCGGCGGATCGCGGCCTTCCATGATCGCGTCGATCTGCGGCGCATCGATGGTCTCGTACTGCAGCAGCAGCTGCGACATCGCATGCAGCTTGTCCAGGTTCGCGGTCAGCAGCTCGGTCGTGCGCGCGTAGGCCTTGTCCAGGATGCTGCGAACCTCTTCATCGATCCGCCGCGCGGTATCGTTGGAGACGCTCTTGTGCTGGGTGACCGAACGGCCGAGGAAGACTTCATCGTCTTCCTCACCATAGGCGATCGGGCCCAGCTGCTCGGACAGGCCCCACTTGGTGACCATGTTGCGGGCCATCTTGGTGGCACGCTCGATGTCGTTGGAAGCGCCGGTGGTGACCTTGTCCGCGCCGAAGACCAGTTCCTCGGCCACGCGACCGCCATACAGCGAGCACAGCTGCGACTGGATAGCGACCCGGTTGATCGAATACTTGTCGCCTTCCGGCAGATACATGGTGACACCCAGCGCTCGACCACGCGGAATGATGGTGACCTTGTAGACCGGATCATGCTCCGGCACCAGGCGGCCGACGATGGCATGGCCGGCCTCGTGATAGGCGGTTAGGGTCTTCTCCTCCTCGCTCATGGCCATCGAACGGCGCTCGGCACCCATCAGGATCTTGTCGCGGGCACGGTCGAAGTGGTCCATGCGGACTTCCTTCTCACCGCCACGGGCGGCGAACAGGGCAGCCTCGTTGCAGAGGTTGGCCAGGTCGGCACCGGAGAAACCGGGCGTGCCACGGGCGATCACCATCGGCTCGACATCGTCAGCCAGCGGCAGCTTGCGCATGTGCACCTTGAGGATGTGCTCGCGGCCCTTGACGTCCGGCAGGCCGACCACCACCTGGCGGTCGAAACGACCCGGACGCAGCAGCGCCGGATCCAGCACGTCGGGACGGTTGGTGGCGGCGATCACGATCACGCCCTCACCCCCTTCGAAACCGTCCATCTCCACCAGCAGCTGGTTGAGGGTCTGTTCGCGCTCGTCGTGGCCGCCACCCAGGCCGGCACCGCGATGCCGACCGACCGCGTCGATTTCATCGATGAAGATGATGCACGGGGCATGCTTCTTGGCCTGCTCGAACATGTCGCGCACGCGGCTGGCGCCGACACCGACGAACATTTCCACGAAATCCGAACCGGAGATCGAGAAGAACGGCACCTTGGCTTCACCGGCGATGGCCTTGGCCAGCAGCGTCTTGCCGGTACCCGGCGGGCCCACCATCAGCACGCCGCGCGGAATCTTGCCGCCCAGCTTGGTGAACCTGGACGGATCGCGCAGGAAATCGACCAGCTCGCCCACTTCCTCCTTGGCCTCGTCGCAGCCGGCGACGTCGGCGAAGGTGACCTTGATCTGGTCT
>JAFAFF010000325.1 GCA_023423605.1 Pseudomonadota bacterium | reverse complement strand
TTGCCGTTGCTGTTGCTGTTGCTGTTGCTGTTGCTGTTGCTGTTGCCTGTCAGCATGCCGCAGGCAGCGGGCGCCGGGCGCAGCCCGGCCTCCCCTACAGGTGCCGCAGTTCCTGCCGCAACGTAGCCACGCAGCGACGACTGACTTCCAGAGGCTGCGTGGCGTGCCGCAGCACCGCATGCACCTGCCCCGCCGTCCCACGACGCAGCTCCAGCAGCTCATGACGCGCCACCAGGCAGTTGCGATGGATGCGCACGAAGCGGCTGGAAAATTCTTCCTCCAGCGATTTCAGCGACTCCTCGATCAGGTCCTCACCGCGCGCATGGTGGACCACCACGTATTTTTCCTCGGCCTGCAGGTAGTGGATGTCCTCCACCGGGATCAGGCGCAATCCCCCTCGCAACCGTGCGCACAGCACCGTGCGTGCGCGCTCATCACCACTGGCCTGCGCATCGCCTCGTCCTGCCAGGAATACCCGCGCACGCTCGATCGCCGAGGCAAGGCGTTCCACCCGCACCGGCTTCATCAGGTAATCGATGGCCGCCGCTTCGAATGCCGACAGCGCGTGCGCATCGTAGGCGGTGCAGAAAACCACCGCAGGACGCGGCTCGAAGGTCGCCAGGTGGCGCGCGGTCTCCAGCCCGTCCAGACCGGGCATGGCGATGTCCAGCAGCACCAGGTCCGGCTGCAACTGCGCGCATGCATGCAACGCCTGCTCCCCGTTGGCGGCCTCGGCGACCACATCCACGCCGGGAAGATCGGCCAGCAGCGATTGCAGGCGCTCGCGCGCCAGCGGCTCGTCATCGGCGATCACTACCCTCACGGCGGCTCCCTCTATCTGACCGGTATGGTGATCCGGCATTCATAGTAGCCTTCGCTCCAGCCCGACGTCATCCGCGCCGCCGGACCGAACCGCCATGCCAGGCGATGGGCGATGTTGTTCTGCGCATGCCCGGCACCGCGGGACAACGACAGCGCGGGCGCCTCCGGGTCCGGTGCCGGATTGCGGATGACCAGCGACAACAGGCCATCCGTGCATGCCAGCCGCAGCTCGATGATGCCCCCCTCCGGCAGCCGCGAGATGCCATGCAGCACGGCGTTTTCCACCAGTGGCTGCAGCACCAGGTGCGGCATCGGCAGTGGCCAGGGCAACGCTTCATCGCGCTCCCAGCGTACCTGCAGGCGCTCGCCCAGCCGCAGCGATTCGATGGAGAGATAGCGTTCGGCGAGCTCGCATTCCTCCGCCAGGCTGGAATCGCCTTCGCCCGCGCCCAATGCCGCGCGGAACAGATCGGAAAGGTCCAGCACGGCCCGCTCGGCCACGGCGGCATCGCGGCGGATCAGCCCGGCGATGAGGTTCATGCTGTTGAACAGGAAATGCGGGCGGATGCGTGCCTGCAGCGCGTCGGCCTCGGCGCGGGCATTGGCCTGTACCTGTGCGCTCCACCGGTCGCTCACGTAGAAGTGGCGCAACGCCAATGCGCTGATCAACGCCGTGGTTGCCGCACTGCCGAGGGTGAACCGCCAGAAACCGATGTCCTGCGTGAACTGGTCGCCGAGGACCGCGTATAGCGCATGAATGATGCCGGCCCCCATCACGGCGATGATCGTGGACATTCCCACTGCGGCCACCGAGCCGAGCACCGGGGACAGGCGCGAGAGTGCTGTGCGCAGCACGCACAGCGCGATGCTCACGGCCAGCGCCAGCCACAACGCGAATCCGCTGGCCGAAAGCAGCTCGCCCAATGTCCAGTGACGGCTGCCATCGGGCGCCAGCGCCAGTACCACCACCACCAGCAGCGCCAGGCCGCACATCGCCGCCAGGCGCGGCAGGCGGCAGAACTCAGGCATCCAGGGCGCGGTGATCGGTGGCTTCATCGGTCAGGCAGCCAACAGGCGCTGCTGCAGCCAATCGCCAAGTGCCTGGATCTCTTCGGCACATACCTGGTGCGCCATCGGGTAGGCATGCCATTCCACCGGCAGGCCCAGCGCACGCAGCGCTTCGGCGCTGTGCATTGCCACGGTGTGCGGGATCACCGGGTCCTGGGTGCCGTGCGCCATGAACACCGGCACCTGCACGGCATGCTCGGCGCGTTGTGCGGTAGCCGCCTCCGGCAGATAGGTGGACAGCGCGATCAGGCCGGCCAGCGGTGCGGTGCGCTCCAGGGCGGCGGTCAGGATCACCGCGCCACCCTGCGAGAAACCGGCCAGAAAGATCCGCTCCGGGGCAATCCCCCGCTCGATCTCACGTTCGATCAGGGTCTCCAGCTCGGCCACCGAAGCACGTACGCCCGCCATGTCCGCACGCGAGCGGAAATCCATGCCGACAATGTCGTACCAGCCGCGCATCGGCACGCCGTTGTTGATGGTGATCGGGCGTACCGGCGCGTGCGGGAATACCACGCGCAGCGCCGGCCAGTGCGGACGCACCAGTTCGGGCACGATGGGCGCGAAATCATGGCCGTCGGCACCCAGGCCATGCAGCCAGATGATCGACCACTGCGGGGATGCGCCGGTTTCCTGTTCCACCGTCTGCAGCATGATGCGTTTCCTTCAAGGACAGCACGCATTATGCCGTGACCGGCAGCCCCACCGCCCCCGGGATGCCCACAGAAAAAGGGGGGACGGAGGCAGTTAATTGGAATTAACCGCCTCCGTCCCCCTTTTTTCAGGGGCGTGGCCGGGACAGCGCTGCCTGGCGCAGTTCCGCGGCGCGCACCAGCACCTGCGGCGGGTCGCGCTCCTC
>JAFAFF010000233.1 GCA_023423605.1 Pseudomonadota bacterium | reverse complement strand
AGGCCCATGTCCAGGATGTCCTGCACGCCGGCGGGATTGAGCACCGGCATCATCGCGCTGACGAATTCATCCTCGCTACCATGCGGCAGGGTGGAGCTGCGGCAGGCATGGTCGTCGGCGGCCAGCGCCAGCACGCCGCCATGGCGCGAAGTGCCGGCGGCGTTGGCATGCTTGAACACGTCGCCACAGCGGTCCACGCCGGGGCCTTTGCCGTACCACATGCCGAACACACCCTGCACGTTGGCGCCCGGAAACAGGTTGGTCTGCTGGGTACCCCACACCATGGTGGCACCCAGGTCCTCGTTGAGACCCGGGGTGAACTTCACCTTCGCCGCTTCCAGGTGCCTGCGCGCGCGCCAAAGCTCCAGGTCGAAGCCACCGAGCGGGCTGCCGCGGTAGCCGCTGATGAAGCCACCGCTGTCGATGCCTTCGGCGGCATCGCGCAGGCGCTGCATCAGCGGCAGCCGGACCAGCGCCTGCACGCCGCTCAGGTAGATGCGCCCGGTTTCGCGTGTATAGCGGTGGTCGAGCGTGTAATCACGGTCGATCAGATCGGCGGAGGCGGGGGACGTGAGCTGCGCGGTGCTGGTCATGGCTGGCCTGTTTCGGATCGGCTGGCATCGCCCGCGCTGGCGCAGGCCGAAGGCGCGGATTGTAACAGCGGGGGCATCGCTGGCCGGAACGTGCGGTCGGCACTCGCATCCGGGGCCGCGCTCCGGTTAGGATCAGGCGGAGGGAGGTTGTTGTTTCAACCTGGGGAAAAACCGATGTCATCCGCAAGACAGTTCCTGGCCGGCATGCTGCTGGCCTCTGGAGCGGCCGCTGCATGGGCCGCGCCCGCATTGCCTGCACCGCAGGAATTCTATTTCGATGTCGATCCGGTCGCCGAGCCGGTTTCGGTTGCCGAAGGCCAGGGCGATACGCTGGTGAACCAGCTGATGCGCCAGCGCGAACGGGGCCGCAAGGCGCTGGAAGCCACCGTGCAGCTGGCCGGGGTGGCCATTGCACAGGGCCGCCCGGAGCTTGGTCAGCAGCTTTACGCCGAAGCCCTGCAGGCCACGACGGCGGCATCGCCGGCCGGGCGCATGGTGCGCTGGAACCATGGCTGGGACCTGTTCCGCCAGGGCCAGGCCGAAGAAGCGCTGGCCCAGTGGCAGGCCGCCGCCGGCGCGCTGCGCGGCAATCCTTCGTGGGTGCCGCCGACCTATGCGCTGGCACTGTGGCAGCTGGGCGACAGGGAGCAGGCCATCAAATGGTATGCCGCCGCAGTACGTACCGAGCCCGGCAAGTGGAATACCGCCGCCAACCATGCCGCGCTGCTCCCGGACTGGCGCGACAGCGAACGTGCCACGCTGGCCGAAGTGCAGCAGGCCTGGGCGGCCAAGCCACCGGCCTGGCCCTAGCGCTCCCTGGTACCGGGGAGTGAGCGGGGGGGGGGCGACCTGGGTCGTCACCACAGCGCAGCCTGCCTGCCAACCCATGGCTTGCGCCTTCGCGGCCAGCCACGAGAGGCGGCGCCGTTCGCCGGAATCCTCAATCGTCGGCGTTCACCGTACGCGCCGACGCCCACTCCCGCAGCGCCTGCACCTGTTCGACCATCAGTACCGACAACGGGCGGCTGGTGCGTATCTCGGCCATCAGCAGGTCGGTATCCAGCGGCCGTTGTTCGGCATGCGCCGCGTACAGTCCGGCCACGATGGCCTGTTCGATCTCCGCGCCGGAGAACCCTTCCGATGCGGCGGCCAGTGCCGGCAGCGCGAAATCGTCGGCGTTGAGCTGGCGGCGCGCCAGGTGCAGGCGCAGCAACTCCACGCGCACGTCCGGAGTGGGCAGGTCGACGAAGAAGATTTCATCGAAGCGCCCCTTGCGCAGCAGTTCGGCCGGCAGCTCCTGCACCTGGTTGGCGGTGGCGACGATGAACACCGCCGACCTGCGTTCGGCCATCCAGGTGAGCAGGGTTCCCAGCACCCGCCGCGATACGCCCCCGTCTTCGCCGCCAGTAGCCAGGCCCTTCTCGATCTCGTCGATCCACAGCACACAGGGCGCCAGCTGTTCGGCCGATGCCAGCGCCTGGCGCAGGTTCGCCTCGGTTTCACCGTGGTACTTGTTGTACAGCGCACCCACATCCATGCGCAGCAGCGGCACCCCGAAGCCGGCGGCGGTGGCCTTGGCCAGCATCGATTTGCCGCAGCCCTGCACACCCAGCAGCAACATGCCGCGTGGCGGATCGAGCCCGGCCGGGGCCGAGCCGGCAAGGAAGGCGATGCGCCGCTGGTTGACCCAGCGTTTCAGCCGGTTGGCACCGGCCACGTCGCCGAAGCGCGCGGTGTCGTAGTCGTAGGTAAGGTGGCCGCTGCGGTTGAGCAGTTCGAATTTCAGCCGCGCCAGCTGCGGCAGATCATCATCATCCAGCACGCCATCGATATAGATCAGCTGCCGGGCGATACGGCGGGCATCGACCAGGCTCAGGCCCTGCAGGTTGCGCAGGATCTTCTTCACGGCCTCGTTGTCCACTTCCACCCGGCGGCCGCCGTGTTCGCGGGCGTACCCGGCGGCCTCCTCGCGCAGCATCTTCAGCAGGGCGTTGGCGTCGGGCAGGCGCGGGTTGAAGCGGGTGGCCAGCGCTTCCAGCTCATCGGGCAGCGTGACCCTGGCGCCGATCAGCACGATCACGTGCGGCTGGCTGTGGCGGCGCTGGATCAGGTCGCGCAGGGCCCGCTGGTGGCTGGCGTAGCCCAGGTAAGGGTGGAAATCGAGCAGCAGGTAGATGCCGCGCTGGTCGGCCTGCTGGATCATCTGCAGTGCCGCACTGGCATCGGGTGGTCCGAACGGTTCGTCCTCGCGTTCCAGGTCGATGCGGCGCAGGCCTTCGGTGATCGACCAGCGGTACAGGGCCCGCCATACATTCAACAGCGTCTGCCGGAACAGCTCGATGATGCGACCCTCATCCTGGGTCTCGATCACGATCAGGGGGGTGTTGGCGCGGATCAATGCGCTCAGGTCCTGCAGTTCGCTCATGCCGGTTTCGATCCTTCGGGGCCGTCACGATAGCAAAGCGGATCGTCAACGGTTCAGCCCTGCGACTATCTCCGTCACCTGCGCCGGTGTACGCTCGGGCAACGTTCCCCCGGAAGCGAGGCCTGCATGAAGACCATCCTGGTGGCCGGTTCCAAGGGTGGGGTGGGCAAGACCACCATCGCCACCCACCTGGCCGCACATGCGGCGCTGCAGGGAAAGCGCACGGTGATTGCCGACGCCGACCCGCAGGGTTCCAGCACGCGCTGGGCCCAGCGTCGATCCGAGCTTGAAAGCGCGGTACTGCCGATCGATGTATATCGGAAGAAACAGTGGGCACAGAAGCTGCCCGATGGTACCGACACGGTGGTCATCGATGCCCCTGCCGGCGCGCTGGCCGAGGATATTCCGCATTTCCTCGATGCCGCCGACGCCGTGGTGGTGCCGGTACTGCCCTCGGCGCTGGATATCGAGGCCATCGTCGGCTTCCTCAACAGCCTGGCCCAGGTCCCGCGCGTGCACAGCCGCAAGCTGCCGGTAGGGCTGGTGCTCAACCGCACCAAACCCTGGACGCAGACCTCGCAGCAGGCCATCCAGATGCTGGCCGACTGGCCCTACCCGGTGGTGGCGCAACTGCGCGACAGCCAGAGCTACGTGGTGATGACCGGCCTGGGTCGCAGCCTGTTCGATTACCGCTCGGCCCAGGTGCGCGAACACCAGGCCGACTGGGAGCCGCTGCTGCGGTGGCTGGAGAAAGCTTGAGTACGTTCCCTCCAACTTTCATGGAAAACGCCCGATGCGTGAATTGATCCTGCTGCGCCATGCCCACGCCGAACCGGCCGGAACCGGCCAGGCCGATCTCGACCGGCCACTGTCGCCGGTGGGCCTGGCCGAAGCCGAAGCGGCCGGCAAGTGGCTGAAGGAAAACAAGCTGCTGCCGGACTGCGTGCTGTGCTCGCCGGCGCGCCGTACCCGTGAAACGCTGGAAGCGGTGGTTGGCGTCACGGGTTTCTTCGAACACCGGCTCGAAGATGCGGTGTACGACGCCACCCCCGGCACCCTGATCGGCCTGGTGGCCGACCGCAGCGACATCGAACGGTTGATGATCGTCGGCCACAACCCCGGCCTGGAACGGCTGGTGGCGCTGTTGAACACCGGCGAAAGCAGCGATTACCGCGGCATGCCGCCGGCCGGCATCGCCGTGCTGCAGTTTCCCAAGGACGGCCCCATGGAGCCGGGCGTGGCTACCCTCAACGCATTCTGGTGGCCGTGATCCCATGAAGCAGGTGTGGCAGGGTGGGCTGCTGCTGCTCGCACTGGCCGGATTCTGCAACGGCAGCCTGGCGGCGCAGGCGCCTGCCGTGCCCGAGCGCCAGCCAGTGGCCATGCCTGCCCTGCAGGTGGTCCGGCAGGCACCGTTGATGCTCGATACCCAGCGTTCGCAGCTGGGGTTCGAGGTGCGTACGCGGCTGGGACAACGCATCGAAGGCCGCTTTCCGCACTTCGAAGGGCGCATCGAGGTGCTGTCCGATGGCCGTCACCAGGTCCACCTGAAGATGTACACGCGCTCGGTGGAGATACCGGGCAAGCCACGCTACACCGGCTGGATGCGCAGCGAGGACTTCTTCGACGCCGGCCGGCATCCAGTGGTCGAATTCGATTCGATTCCCTATCCGCCGGAGCAGATGGAGCAGGGCGGCGACATCCAGGGCAGGTTGATGCTGCGCGGGGTCAGCCACCCCGAAACGTTGCGGGTGGAGAAAGCGGATTGCGCCAGACCGGGCTATGATTGCGACGTCGTCAGCCGCGGCACCGTCCTGCGGGGCCGCTATGGCATGGACAGCTGGCAGCTTGCCCTGAGTGATCGAGTGACCTTTGTACTGCGAGCGCGCCTGAGCGAGGCGCCGAAACCGTGAATCTGCTGATCCGCCTGATGCTGCTGGCAACGCTGTTGCTGGTCGGCGGTTGTGCGTCGATGTCCAGCGGCGAGCGCGCGCGTGCGGCGAGCATCGCCGCGCAGGCCCGTTCCAGCGTGGTCGACTGCACGCAGGCCGATCGATGCGCGCAGGATTCGCCACTGCGGGCACTGGCCGGCCGTGCCTTCAGCGAATCGGTGCCCGATCGCCCACGCCACTATGCCGTCATCCTTGATGAGGGCGAAGAATCGCTGGTGGCGCGGCTGAACCTGCTGCGCAGCGCCACCCGCAGCATCGATCTGCAGACCTATATCTTCGACAAGGACGACAGTGCGCGGCTGGTGCTCGATGAATTGCTTGCCGCCAGCCGGCGTGGCGTGAAGGTACGGGTGCTGATCGACCAGCTTTCGGCCATTTCCGATCTGCAGATCCTCGGCGCCCTCTCCTCGGCGCACCAGAACCTGCAGCTGCGCGTGTACAACCCCACCTTCGGCAAGGCGCGGCTGAACTATTTCGATTACGCCGGCAGCGTGCTGTGCTGCTTCCGCCGCTTCAACCAGCGCATGCACAACAAGCTGCTGGTCATCGACGATGCGATCGGCGTGGTGGGTGGACGCAATTACCAGGACGACTATTACGACTGGGACAGCGAATACAACTTCCGCGACCGCGACGTGCTGGTGGCCGGCCCGGAGGCACGCACCATGGCGTCGAACTTCGAAGCGTTCTGGAACGCGCCGCGCAGCGTCCCGGCCGAACGCCTGAACGATGTCGGTCGCACGCTGCTGGAGGGAGGGGCGCCGGAGATGCCGGCGGCTGAATTCCGGCGCCCGGAGCGGGTGCAGCGGGTGAGCAGGGAGGCCAGCGATGACGGCTTCATCGCCCGTAGCTTCGTGGACACCGCGCTGCCGGTTGCTTCGGTCCGCTACGTCGCCGACCTGCCGCGCAAGCACCGGCGCGAACGTGCCGGGCACCCCGACTTCGGCCAGCATGTCACCGAGCCGCAGCTGGACAACCTGATCGCCGAGGCGCAGTTCGAAGTGTTGCTGCAGACGCCGTACCTGGTGCTGTCCAAGCCGGCGCGGCGGCTGTTCGCCGACCTGCGCACGCGCGAGGAGCCGCCGCGCGTGCTGGTGTCCACCAACAGCCTGGCGGCGACCGACAACCCGATCGTCTACGCGCTTTCCTACAAGTACAAGCGCCGCAACATGCGCGAGCTGGGCTTCAACATCTTCGAATACAAGCCGTTCCCGCTGGATGCGCCGGTGGACTACCGCAACCTGCTGCCCGATCCGATCGCCGGCGACGAGCCGCAGGGGCGCAGCGGCGGCCTGCTCGGTGGCAGCGCGGCAGGCAGCAATGCCCGCCCGCCCGGCAGCAGTGGCGATGAGGGCGGGCAGTCGCGCCGCAACAATCCACGTACCGGCAGCGCCTACCAGAACGCACGCGAGCGTCGCCGGGCTTCCGGCAGCGCTGTGGAGCGCGACCTGCTGCGCACCGAGACCCGCCCTTCCTTCCTGGGCAGCAAGGCGGTGAACCGACCCCTGCCGGTCACCCGTTCGGGCGCCCGCATGGGCCTGCATGCCAAATCGCTGGTGGTGGACCGCCGCATCGGCGTCATCGGAACCCACAACTTCGACCCGCGCAGCGAGACCTACAACACCGAGGGCGCGGTGATCATCGATGATCCGGTGTTCGCGCAGCGGCTGGCCGACAGCATCCTGCGCGATCTCCATCCGCAGAACTCCTGGACGGTGGCGCCGCGCAGCAAACCCCCTGTGCTGTCCGGCCTGAACTACAGCATGGGCAAGGCGTCCGAGGCGCTGCCGATCCTGGATTTCTGGCCATGGCGCTACGCCACCGATTACGAATTCCGGCCGGGCCCCGACTGTCCGGAGCCGCTGCCACGCCAGCACCCGGATTTCCTGTCCTGCTATACGGCCGTCGGCGATTTCCCGGAAGTCAACGTCGGGCCGAAGTGGCTGCTGGTGCGCATGCTCACCGCCTTCGGTGCCGGCCTGGTGCCCATCCTCTGAACGGAGTTCCACATGCCCGGTGTTTTCCGTGGACAGGTTTCCCTGCAGGCCCTCAACGCACTCAGCGCCGGCACGGTGATCGAGCGTCTGGGCATCGTGTTCACTGCCATCGGCGAGGACTGGCTGCAGGCGACCATGCCGGTTGACGCACGCACCCACCAGCCTTACGGGATACTGCATGGCGGTGCTTCGGTGGTGCTGGCGGAAACCCTGGGCAGCAGTGCCGGCAACCTGTGCGTGGACAGCAGCGAAAGGATCTGCGTGGGCCTGGAGATCAACGCCAACCATGTGCGCGCCAAGC
>JAFAFF010000227.1 GCA_023423605.1 Pseudomonadota bacterium | reverse complement strand
CTGAAAGAAGGTCCGCGCCCAGCGCAGCCTGCTCCCCGGCCGAATCCAGGAACGCCGACAGGGGAGCCGATTCGAAACGCTGCGCGTTGCGCAGGTGATAGATCTTGACCACGGCGGCCGTGGCGCGTCGATCATTGCCAGCGTTGAGGTTGTCGCCCCCAAACAGCCTGATCTGCACCGTATCCATCCTGGCAGGCGAGCTGTCGCGCAGGCCTACCGCCTGCAGCGTCTTTCCCATCCTTTCGCGAAGTCCGCCGCTCGCACAGCCGGACACCAGCACCATGACGACGATCGTCAATGAAATGACGCATGCAGAACGGTGCAACGTTCGGAACATTCGTGAAAGTCCTGTGAGGAAATGGGCGGGTTCTACGATGATAGCGTCGTTGACGCGCTGAAAAGTGCGATTTGTCGCGATTTTCACGCTTGACGGGTGGGATCTGCCGCACTATACCTCTGGCTGTACGTGCCTGTACAATCCGTCAAAATGTCGGCTGAAGGGGGCTTTCAGCGCACGGAAATCCAGCGCCGGAAGCGTCGGTATCGAGTGATGGTCTTCAAGGAGAGACAGGGTGGAGAAGATGAGGAGCGCGCGGCGCCCGTTGGTTGGACTGATGCTGGGCGTGGTGCTCGTCGGCTGTTCGAGCACGCCGGAGAAAGAGCCGCCGCCTTCCTTCGATACGGTGATGTCGCGCGCCGAGGCGCAGGTTGCAGCGGCCGGCACGGACAGTGCGGTGGCCGCATTCCAGGACGCCTCCCGGGCCGATCCCACGCGCAAGGAACCCTGGGTGCGCATCGCGCAGCTGCAGTTTGATCGTGGCGACTACGCACGCGCCATCGTCGCGGCGGAAGAGGTGCTGCAGCGCGATCCTGAAGATATCGTGGCTGACGGCGTGATGACCGTCTCTGGATTCCGTATTGCCAACCAGTCGCTGCAGCGGTTGCAGGGGCGTGGCGCGCTTGCCTCGGAAACCGCGCGCAGGGAAGCCAAGGTGCTTGCCGATACGCTGCGCGCAACGATGGGCGATGCGGTGATCGAGCCGGAGAAGAAAAAGCCCGCAGCGCCTGTCCGTCGCACGCGCCGTGCGGCACCGGCGCCCGAAAGAGCGCCCGCCGCGCCGGCAGCGCCCAGGCCTACCAATTCCGATCCATTCAAGAACCTCGGCGGCAACTGACCGTCGTACGTTCCCAGCCCATTTGTAAGGAGACGCCTGCATGGCCAAGAAGGACAGCATCCAGAAACGACTGCAGAAGATCCGACCGCCCCGTGTACAACTGACGTATGACGTCGAGAAGGGGGACGCGATCGAGCAGAAGGAATTGCCATTCGTGGTGGGCGTGCTCGGTGACCTGAGCGGAAATCCCGAGCAGCCGCTGCCGAAGGTGAAGGATCGCAAGTTCGTCAACGTGGACCTGGACAACTTCGACGAGGTGATGGAGGCCGCCGCGCCCCGTGCGGTCTACCGTGTGCCGAACAGGATCAGCGACGAGGGCGGCGAGTTCGCGGTGGAGTTGAAGTTCAAGTCCATCGACGATTTTCGTCCGGAAGCGGTCGTGGACCAGGTCGAGCCGCTGCGCCGGCTGCTGGAATCGCGCACCAAGCTGGCCGATCTGCGCAACAAGCTGGCGGGCAACGAAAAGCTTGAAGACCTGCTGACCGACGTTCTGAACAATACCGAACAGCTGAAGAAGCTCGGGTCGGAAAAAGGGGAATAACCGATGAGCGCAGATGCAACCAGCGTGACCCGTCAGGGTGGTGAGGCCGACGTTGCCGAACTCGGCCTGCTCGACCAGATCGTCGAGCAGAGCAAGGTCGCCAAGTCCGAAACCGAGCACAATCGCGCAAAGGACATCATTTCCGAACTGGCCCGGGAAGTGCTCGACGGCACGGTGGTGGTGTCGGACAACCTCAACCTGACGCTCGATTCGCGCATCGCCGAGATCGACCGGATCATCTCCGAGCAGCTCAGTGCGGTCATGCACGCAGCGGAATTCCAGCAGCTGGAAAGCACCTGGCGCGGCCTGCACTACCTGTGCCAGCAGACATCGACCGGCCCGGCGATGAAGATCAAGGTGCTCAATGCACCGAAGAAGGATCTTGTACGCGATTTCAAGTCGGCCATCGACTTCGACCAGAGCGCGCTTTTCAAGAAGGTTTATGAGGAAGAGTTCGGGACCTTCGGTGGCGCACCGTTCGGCGCCCTGGTCGGCGACTACTACATCGGTCGTCAGCCCGAGGACATGTATTTCGTCGAGCAGATGTCCCACGTTGCCGCTGCGGCCCATGCGCCCTTCATCTCCGCTGCATCCGAAGGCATGTTCGGCCTGGAAAGCTTCACCGATCTGGGCAAGCCGCGTGACCTGGCCAAGGTCTTCGATACGGTGGAATACGCGAAATGGAAGTCCTTCCGTGAAGCCGAGGACAGCCGTTATGTCGGCCTGACCCTGCCGCGCTTCCTGGGGCGCCTGCCGTACAACCCGAAGGATGGCACCACCGTCGAAGGGTTCAACTTCGTCGAAGAGGTCGAGGCACAGGACCACAGCAAGTACCTGTGGTGCAATACCGCCTATGCGATGGCGGCACGCCTGACCGATGCGTTCGAGAACTATGGCTGGTGCGCGGCCATCCGCGGCGTGGAAGGCGGCGGCCTGGTGGAAGACCTCCCCACCCATACGTTCCGTACGGATGATGGCGAGGTCGCGCTCAAGTGCCCGACCGAAATCGCGATCACCGACCGCCGCGAGAAGGAGTTGTCCGACCTCGGTTTCATGCCGCTCGTGCATTGCAAGAATACCGATTACGCCGCGTTCTTCGGTGCCCAGTCGGCACAGAAGCCGAAGAAGTACAACACTGATTCGGCCAACGCGAATGCCATCCTGTCGGGGCAGCTGCAGTACATCTTCGCCGTCTCGCGCATCGCCCATTACCTGAAGGCGATGATGCGCGAGAAGATCGGCAGCTTCGCCTCGGCACGCAATGTCGAGGACTTCCTCAACCGCTGGATCTCCCAGTACGTGCTGCTGGATGACAACGCGGGCCAGGAAGCAAAAGCCCAGTTTCCGCTGCGGGAAGCCGCAGTGCAGGTTTCGGAGGTGCCGGGCAAGCCGGGCGTCTACCGTGCGGTGGCCTTTGTCAGGCCACATTTCCAGCTCGATGAGCTGAGTGTTTCGTTGCGCCTTGTGGCTGAACTGCCGGCCGGAGCAAAGAAAGGGTAACGAGTTGCTTCACTTGAGCGCCAGGGGCATGAGACCCCTTTTGTGCAGACAGGCGCCGCCTCCTCAGGGGCAACCAACCGTCGGGACCCTCCCGGCACCAATCTCACGGAAGAACGGAACTCAGGAGACCAGATATGCAGCACGCTTTTCTTTCCATCGACACCATCAAGGGCGAATCGCACGACGACAAGCACCGCGACTGGGTTGAGATCAAGTCGTTCTCGCAGGATGTCCTGCAGCCGCGCTCGGCAACCGCTTCCACCTCCGGTGGCACGACGGCCGCACGCGTCAACCTGTCGCCCATCGAGCTGGTCAAGTCGATCGACCTTGCGTCCACCGCACTGAACCAGGCTTGCGCCAACGGCACCACCTTCCCGAAGGCCCGCATCGAATTCATGCGCGCTGACAAGGATGGCAATGCCATCAACTACTACCTGGTCGAGCTGCTCAATGTCCTGGTTCACCGTGTCACCACCACGGTTGACGAAGACGGCATGCCGCAGGAAGTGGTTCAGCTGAGCTACGGTGCCATCAAGTGGACGTACAACCAGCAGAAGCCGGAAGGCGGAATCGGCGGCAAGGCGGTTGCCCAGTGGAGCGCCACCAAGAACATTCCGAACTATACGGTCTGACGTAGTGGTGCGATGGCGCCTCGTGCGCCATCGCATTAGACCGCGGTCATGGAGACCTGCGGTGCAGGCATGACGGCCGTGGTGAGCGTGCTGTCATGGCTTCTGGCAGCTCACGGGCAAGCGCCCAGAATGAGAACGATGATGAAGGGACTCGAGCCCAGCCTCCTGGAAAAGCTGTTCGATGATGCGCCGAAGTCCGCGACCATCGGTGCTTGCAAGGTGTCCTCGCTCGACCAGCACAAGGAGTCGATCGCGCGTGATCTCGAAGGACTGCTCAATTCGCGCGCAGCCTACAGTGAAGAGACGCTTGCCGGGTTTCCACAGTGCCGTCAGTCGCTGATGACGTATGGTCTGGGAGATTTCTCGGCGATGAGCCTGTCCAACGGCTACGACCGCGCCGCCATCTGCCGTTCGCTGGAACAGGCCGTGGCGCGCCATGAACGCCGGCTCCGCAATGTCAATGTGAAGCTGGAAGCAGGCGCCCAGTTCGGTGGCGGCCTGCATTTCACCATCCATGCGGTGCTCGATACCGAGCTGGCCCGTGAGCCGGTGAGTTTCGATGCCATGCTGCAACCGTCCACACTGCAGTACCAGGTGAGCCGCATGCGTCGCCAGGCGGCAGGCTGATGCAGGATCTTCTCCCTTTCTACGAACGCGAACTGGGCTATCTGCGCCGCTATGGCCGCGAGTTCGCCGAGCGCTATCCCAAGATCGCCGGTCGCCTGCAGTTGTCGGCCGAGGGCAGCCAGGACCCCCATGTCGAACGCCTCATCGAAGCGTTCGCGTTCATGGGGGCGCGCATCTCCAAGCGCATCGAGGACGACTATCCGGAGTTCACCGATGCGTTGCTGGACGTGCTGTACCCCCACTATCTGCGTCCGTTTCCCTCCTGCTCCATCGCCCATTTCGACATGGAGGGCGTGGCAGGAAAGCTGAGCGCACCGTTGACCGTTCCGCGTGGCACGCTGCTGCAGTCGCGGATGGTGAAGGGCGTGAGCTGCCGTTTCCGCACCGCGTACGACGTGGTGCTTGCGCCCATCGGTGTGCGCGCGGCGACGTACCGTGGCGTGGCCGAGCCGCCGATGGCGGTTTCGCTGCCGGCCGGCAGTGGCGCACAGATTTCCCTCAGCTTCGCGTTGCTCTCCGACCAAGCGAGCTTCGTGGCACTTGGCAGCGACGCGTTGCGTTTTTTTGTCGACGGCGAGGCTTCATTCTGTGCTGCACTGCGCGACGCGCTGGCGCTGGAAGTGAAAGCCGCCTATGTCGAGGCTGATGGCAGTGGTCGCTGGCGGCGCCTTGAAGGCAATCCACTGCAGCAGGCCGGGTTCACGGAGAGCGAAGCGCTGGTGGATTTCCCGGCGCGTTCGCACCCGGCGTACCGTCTGTTGACGGAGCTGTCCGGGTTTCCCGAGAAATTCGGTTTCTTCGACCTGCCGCTGGATGAGGTGAGCGCGGGTGCCAGCCGATGGTTCACCCTGCACCTGATACTGAAGGCGACGCCCGCCGACCGCGCGGCCAGTCATGTGCTTGAGGGATTGGGCCGTGAGCATGTCCGCCTGGGATGTACGCCCATCGTGAATCTGTTCGAGCAGGCCGGCGACCCGATCCGCGTCAGCCATCGAACAGTCACCTATCCGGTGGTCGCGGACGCACGGCGTGCCTACGCCTATGAGGTCTATTCGATCGACTCGGTGCACCGTATCCGGCAGACGCCGCAGGGCGAGGTGATCCAGGCATTCCGGCCTTTCTACTCCCTGCACCATGGCGAGGAGCCGGATCGCACCGGCCAGTACTGGGTGGCGCGGCGCGATGAGAACGTGGCCAGCCACAGTCCTGGCTATGAAACCGAGCTCAGCTTCGTGGACCTGGATTTCGACCCCACCGCACCCCAGACCGACGTGGTGAGCCTGCGCCTGACCTGCAGCAACCGTGATCTGCCGACCCAGCTTGCCTTCGGCGTGTCCGGTGGTGATCTCAGCATGGAGGGCGGGACGCCTGCGCGGGCGATTTCGCTGCTGCGCAAGCCGAGCCGTCCGTTGCGCTTCCGTCAGGGCAAGGGTGCGCAGTGGCGGCTGATTTCGCATCTGTCGCTGAACCAGCTGTCGCTGACCGGCAGTGGATTGCCCGCACTGAAGGAGATGCTGCGGCTGTACGACCTGAGCGGTTCCAGCGTGTCATCGCGGCAGATCGAAGGCATCGTCGGGCTGGAGCAGGAGGCGGTGACGACCTGGATGTCCGGCCAGCATTTCGCTTCGATGGTGCGTGGGCTGGAAGTGCGCCTGACGCTCAACGAGAGCCATTTCGTGGGCACCGGCGTGGCCGCGTTTGCCCGTGTGATGGATCATTTCTTTGCACTGTACGTGCATGCCAACAGCTTTACCCGCCTGGTGCTGGTGTCCAGCGAGTCCGGGGAGGAGATCGTCCGATGCCCAGCGCGAAGCGGCGAATCGATCCTGGCGTAGCGCAGCAGCTGCTCGCCGAGCCCCACCGCTTCCAGTTCTTCCAGGCGGTCCGGGTTCTGGAGCGTGTGTTCCAGCGCCAGGGGCTCAAGGCGGGGCAGGCCGTGGCGCAACGGGTGCGCTTCCGCAATACGCTCTCCCTGGGCTTCCCTGCGACGGATCTGGATCCCCACAGCGAAACCTATTCCAGCACCGGCGAGCGCCTGGAGGGCGCGGCGCTGGAGACGGTGATGGATGCCGGTGGTGGCATGGTGGGCGAAGTGCATCTGGTGCCGCGGTTCATGGGCCTGCTCGGTACCGCCGGGGCCCTGCCGCTGCATTACACCGAAGTGCTGCAGGAGCGGGAGACCTTCCTGCGTGATCGCGCTGCGCGGGCGTTCCTGGATATCTTTTCCAACCGTGCGGTGGCCCTGCATTACGCGGCCTGGAAGAAGCACCGGCTGGCCCTGCAGTACGAACTGGATCGTCGCGAGCGTTTCATGCCGCTGATCCTGTCGCTGGTCGGCATGGGCACGACTGGTCTGCGTGAGCGGATGATCGATGATCGCAGCCGGGTCTTCGACCAGGCGGTGGCCTACTATGCTGGCGCGATCCGCCAACGGCCCGTGTCAGCGGCCGTGCTGCAGCGTGTGCTTTCGGATTACTTCCAGGTTCCAATCCAGCTGCAGCAGTTCGTCGGCGCCTGGTACAGCGTGCCCCCGGGGCAAGCCACACGGCTGGGCATGGCCAACGCCACGCTTGGCGCGACAGCGCTGGCCGGCGATCGGGTCTGGCAACGTGACCTGCGCCTGCGCCTGGACATCGGTCCGCTGCGCCGGCATGAGTTCGATGCCATGCTGCCGGGCGGTGATGCCGCGAACGCGCTTTCAAAGTGGCTTTCCCTGCTGACCGGCGGCGGGCTGGAATATGAAGTGCGGCTGGTGCTGCATGCCGACGACGTGCGCCAGGCGGCGCTTGGCGAAGGGCATGTCGCGCGGCTCGGCTGGGATGGTTACCTCAGTACCCGTCCGGCAACCGCACACCGTACCGACACCACCTACAGCATTCCCACATTGCACTGACCCGTCGCGACC
>JAFAFF010000211.1 GCA_023423605.1 Pseudomonadota bacterium | reverse complement strand
GTTTGAACGCGCCCGTGCCTGGCTATTCATCCTGCCTGCCGGGTACTTCCAGAGCCCTACCCCACAAGCGAAAAAAACACTCTCCATCGTGGACAATCTACTGAAGCAGTTTGCGCAGTCATCGCAGCTCGCCGGCGGCAACGCCTCCTATGTCGAGGATCTGTACGAGCAGTACCTCGTCTCCCCGGACAGTGTCGATTCCAAATGGAAGACCTACTTCGACGGCTTCAAGGGCCGTGAAGCGGGCGACATTCCCCATTCGGCGGTCATCGCCCACATCGCCGACGCGGCCAGGGACGCCCTCAAGGCCGGTTCCGGCGACAGCGCAGGCGACGAGCGCGAGCGCAATGTCGGCCGCCTGATCACGGCATACCGCTCCCGTGGCCACCTCGGCGCGCGCCTGGATCCGCTCGGCCTGGCCGAGCCGACCAATCCGCCGGACCTTGGCCTGCCGTTCCACAGCCTGTCCGAAAGCGATCTGAACGACGAGTTCAGCACCGGTGGCGTCGGTGGCCAGCCGCGCATGAAGCTGCGCGACCTGCTGGAGCGCCTGAAGGCGACCTACACCGGTTCGATCGGCGCGGAGTTCATGCACATCTCCGAAGTCGAGCAGCGCCAGTGGATCTACCGCAAGCTGGAACTGGCCGGCGGCGATTACCAGCTGGATGCGGATACCAAGCGCCGCACGCTGGAACGCCTGACCGCCGCTGAAGGCCTGGAACGCTACCTGCACACCAAGTACGTGGGCCAGAAGCGCTTCTCGCTGGAGGGCGGCGATTCGCTCATCCCGATGATGGACGCCATCATCCGCGATGCCGGCCGGGACGGCGTCAAGGACGTGGTGATCGGCATGGCCCACCGCGGCCGCCTCAACGTGCTGGTCAACACCCTGGGCAAGAACCCGCGCAAGCTGTTCGACGAATTCGAAGGCAAGTTCGAGCACGACGACCATGCTTCGGCCGGCGACGTGAAGTACCACATGGGCTTTTCCGCCGACGTGGCCACCGACGGTGGCCCGGTGCACCTGGCGCTGGCGTTCAACCCGTCGCACCTTGAAATCGCCGATCCGGTGGTCGCAGGTTCCGTGCGTTCGCGCCAGGAACGCCGCCAGGACGCCGCGCGCCGCCAGGTGATGCCGATCCTCATCCATGGCGACGCGGCCTTCGCGGGCCAGGGCGTGGTGATGGAACTTTTCCAGATGTCGCAAGCCCGCGGCTTCGCCGTCGGCGGCACGGTGCACATCGTGGTCAACAACCAGGTCGGCTTCACCACCTCCAACCCGCAGGATGCGCGTTCCACGCTGTACTGCACCGACGTGGCCAAGATGATCGCCGCCCCGGTGCTGCATGTGAATGGCGACGACCCGGAAGCGGTGGTGTTCGCCGCGAAGCTGGCCTTTGAATTCCGCCAGAAGTTCGCCAAGGACGTGGTCATCGACCTGATGTGCTACCGCCGCTGGGGCCACAACGAGGCCGACGAGCCGGCGATCACCCAGCCGCTGATGTACCAGGTGATCCGCAAGCACCAGACCACCCGCGAGATGTACGCCGAACAGCTCGAGAAGGCCGGCGTGATCGACGCCGGCGCCGGCAAGGCGCTGGTGGACGAATACCGCGGCAAGCTGGACGGCGGTGAAGTGACCACCGAACTGGCCACCGTCGAAAAGACCCCGCCGGGCAGCCCGCTGTTCGTGGATTGGCCCAGGCTGCTGGAAGGCCGGCTGTCGGATAACATCTCCACCGCCGTGGGCATGGACAAGCTGACCGACCTGGCCCGGCGCATCACCACCATCCCCGACGAGGTGAAGGTGCATTCGCGCGTGGCCAAGGTCTATGACGACCGCAGGAAGATGGCTGCCGGCGAGATCCCGGGCGACTGGGGCTTCGCCGAGAACCTGGCCTACGCCACCCTGCTGGACGAAGGCTATCGCCTGCGCCTGGTCGGCCAGGACGTCGGTCGCGGTACGTTCACCCACCGCCACGCCATCCTGCACGACCAGAACACCGACCAGTACTACCTGCCGCTGCGGCAACTGGTGGACGCGCCGGAGAAGGCCACCATCATCGATTCGCTGCTCAGCGAGGAAGCGGTGATGGCGTTCGAATACGGCTTCTCCACCACCGATCCGAACACCCTGTGCATCTGGGAAGGCCAGTTCGGTGATTTCGCCAACGGCGCGCAGGTGGTCATCGACCAGTTCATCGCCGCCGGCGAAGCCAAGTGGGGCCGCCTGTCCGGCCTGACCCTGCTGCTGCCGCATGGTTACGAAGGGCAAGGCCCGGAGCACAGCTCGGCGCGCCTGGAGCGCTTCCTGCAGCTGTGCGCGCTGGAAAACATGCTGGTGTGCGTGCCGTCCACCCCGGCTCAGGCATTCCACATGCTGCGTCGCCAGCAGCACCTGACCACCCGCAAGCCGCTGGTGGTGATGTCGCCGAAGTCGCTGCTGCGCCACAAGCTGGCGGTGTCCACGCTGGACGAGCTGGCCAACGGCGAGTTCCAGCACCTGATCGGCGATGCCAGCGCACAGCCGAAGAAGGTCAAGCGCGTGGTGCTGTGCTCGGGCAAGGTCTATTACGACCTGCTGGAAGACCAGACCAAGCGTGGCCAGGACGATGTCGCCATCGTCCGCGTGGAACAGCTGTACCCGTTCCCGCGTGCATTGCTGGCCGCCGAACTGAAGAAGTACGGCAAGGCCACCGATGTGGTGTGGACGCAGGAAGAGCCGCAGAACCAGGGGGCGTGGTACCAGATCCGCCACCATCTGCAGGCCTGCCTGGCCGATGGCCAGAACCTGCACTATGCCGGTCGCGCACGTTCGGCTTCGCCGGCCGCCGGCCACATGGCCGACCACATCCGCGAACAGCAGAAGCTCATCGCCGATGCGCTGGTCAACCCGTTCGACGACGTGTTCGCCGAATAATCCTCCCCCTATTCCAAGAAAACGAACCCAGGAAGCTCCCGCATGGCCACCGAAGTCAAAGTCCCGGTACTGCCCGAATCCGTCTCCGACGGCACCATCGCCACCTGGCACAAGAAGGTGGGCGACGCCGTCAAGCGCGATGAGAATCTGGTCGATCTGGAAACCGACAAGGTTGTTCTTGAAGTCCCGTCCACCGTCGACGGCGTACTGAAGGAAATCAAGTTCCAGGAAGGCGACACGGTCACCAGCGCCCAGGTGCTGGCGATCATCGAGGAAGGTGCAGTGGCCGAAGCCGCCGCGCCGGCCCCGGCCGCCGAAGAGAAGAAGGATGAAGCCGCACCGGCCAAGGCGGCCGCTCCGGCGCCTGCCGCGGCCGCCGCCCCCGCCCCGGCCGGCAAGTCCGCCGCCGATGCGCTGCCCCCGGGCGCGCGTTTCAGCGCCATCACCGAAGGCGTGAACCCGGCCGACGTGGAAGGCACCGGGCGCCGCGGCGCGGTCACCAAGGAAGACATCGTCAACTTCGCCCGCAACGGTGGCGCCGGCAAGGCCGGAGGCGCACGTCCGGAAGAACGCGTGCCGATGACCCGCATCCGCAAGCGCATCGCCGACCGCCTGATGGAGTCGAAGAACTCCACCGCCATGCTGACCACCTTCAACGAGGTCAACCTGTCCAAGGTGTCGGCCGCGCGCAAGGAGCTGCAGGAAGAGTTCCAGAAGGCCCACGGCATCAAGCTCGGCTTCATGAGCTTCTTCGTCAAGGCCGCCGCCAACGCGCTGCAGCGCTTCCCGCTGGTCAACGCTTCCATCGACGGCACCGACATCATCTACCACGGCTACTCGGACATCTCCATCGCGGTGTCCACCGAGAAGGGCCTGGTGACCCCGGTGCTGCGCAACGTCGAGCGCCAGTCGTTCGCCGACATCGAAAAGGGCATCGCCGATTACGCGAAGAAGGCACGCGACGGCAAGCTCGGCCTGGAGGAACTGCAGGGCGGCACGTTCACCGTGACCAACGGCGGTACCTTCGGCTCGCTGCTGTCCACCCCGATCATCAACCCGCCGCAGAGCGCCATCCTCGGCGTGCACGCCACCAAGGACCGTGCGGTCGTCGAGAACGGCCAGGTCGTGGTGCGGCCGATGAACTACCTCGCGATGAGCTACGACC
>JAFAFF010000092.1 GCA_023423605.1 Pseudomonadota bacterium | reverse complement strand
TTCTTTTTCGGTCGGCCAAACAGGAAGATCGCGGCGATCAACAGCAGGCCGGCGGTAAGGATGCCGATGCGCAGCAGTGCGGTGTCGGACATTCGAAAGGGTCTCCGGCTAAATACGTTCAGACAAGGATGGCACGATGCAGCGCGTCTTGCACCGCCTTACCCGCCAAGCATGCACTGGACGGGCGTGCACGGCGCGTATCAGGCGGCCCCGGCAAGCCGTGCGGCTTCTTCCAGGTCCACGCTGACCAGCCGGCTCACGCCCGGCTCGCGCATGGTGACGCCCGACAGCTGGTGCGCCGCTTCCATGGTCGCCTTGTTGTGGCTGACGAACAGGAACTGCACCTTCTCACTCATTTCCCTGACCATGTTCGCCAGGCGGCCGACGTTCGCTTCATCCAGTGGCGCATCCACCTCGTCGAGCAGGCAGAAGGGTGCCGGATTGAGCTGGAAGATGGCGAACACCAGTGCCACCGCGGTCATCGCCTTCTCGCCACCGGACAACAGCGAAATGCTGGACACGCGCTTGCCGGGCGGCCGCGCCATGATGGTCACGCCGGTGTCCAGCAGGTCTTCGCCGGTAAGTTCCAGGTAGGCATGGCCGCCGCCGAACAGGCGCGGATACAGCTCCTGCACACCGGCATTGACGCGGTCGAAGGTATCCTTGAAACGGCCGCGGGTCTCACGGTCGATCTTGCGGATGGCATCTTCCAGCGTCTCCAGCGCAGTGGTCAGGTCCACGTTCTGCGCATCCAGGTATTCCGACCGCTGCGATGCCTCGCCATATTCGTGGATGGCCGCCAGGTTGACCGGTTCCAGCCTGCGCATGCGTGCGTCCAGTTGCTGCACGGCCTGTTCCCATTCGTTCGGCTGCGCCTGTTCGGGCAATGTCCCGATCACCTCCTGCAGCACGAAACCAGCCTTTTCCACCGCCGCCTGCAGCTGTTCGGCGTTGAGTACCAGCGCCTGCTGGTCCAGGCGACGCTGCGAAATGCGCTCGCGTTGCGCCAGCGCCTGCTCATCACGCTTGTGGCGGGTCTGCTCCAGTTCACGCAGCTCCACATCGATGCCATCCAGCAGCGAACGCGCCTGTGACAACAGGCCGTCGGCATGCACGCGCGCTTCCAGCGCGGCCTGGTGTTCCGCCTGCAGCGCCTCCACGGGGCTGTCGCCGTCGTCCAGCTGCGCATGTAGTTCACCCAGCCGCGAATCCAGCTGGCCGCGCTGGGCACTCATGCGTTCCAGCGCCTGGCTCAGCGACGCCACCTGCGCCCGTTGCGATTCCAGGGTGAGCGCCAGCGAGTGCGACATCTCGCGCGCGCTGCGTGCCGCGTCGCGGGCGCGGTCGCGCGCCTCGGTCAGTTGCCGCCGCTCGTTCTCCAGCCCCTGGCGGACCGATTCCAGATCGCCCATGCTGTCCACCGCGTCCTCCAGCCGCGAGCGCGCCTCGCGCGCCTGCTCACGGTTGACCTCAAGCGTTTCCAGCAGTTGCGCCATCTCGCCTTCGATACGGTCGATGCGGGTGCGCGCCGCCTCCAGCTTGCCCTGCTGGCCCTGCAGCTGACCCGCCAGTTCGGACACGTTGCGGTGCGCTTGGTACAGCGAACGCTGCACGTCCTCGCGCTGCTGTTCGGCTGCCAGCAACTGCTCGCGGAACCCCGTCAGCTGCTGTTCGAGCCCGGTTTCGCGCTGTTGCAGCTGATCGATCTGCGCACGCAGGGTGTTGATCTCGCGCTCGCGCAGCAGCGCACCCTGCCTGGCCGCACCCGAACGCGATACGCGCACCCAGCCTTCGCCCAGCCGTTCACCGCTGCGGGTGATCACCGAATCGCCTTCGTCCAGGGTGGCCTGCAGGCGCCGCGCAGCGTCCAGGTCCTCGGCAGCATGCAGGCGCGCCAACAGGCGACGGATCGCCACCGGCCCCTGCACCCTTGCCGCAAGCGATGTCGGCGCCACCTGCAGCGGCGCGTCGCCATCGGCAACCAGGGCGATGCGTCCCTCGCCCAGTTCGCCCAATGCATCCACCAGTTGTTCCGGCGCCTCCACCAGCACGCCTTCGATCAGCTGGCCCAGCGCACTTTCCACCGCATTTTCCCAGCCCGCCTCCACCTGCAGGCGCTCACCGACGCGCACCGATGAATCCAGGCCACGCGCCTGCAACCAGGCCACCGCAGCGCCCTGCTCCTGGCCCAGTGCCGCCTGCTGCAGGGTTTCCAGCGATGCCAGCCGACCGCGCACGGCATTGGCCTGCTTGCGCAGTTCGGCCAGTTCGTTCTGCCCACTGCGCTGGCGGTCCTGCACCGCAGCCACCTCCTGCTTGCGCAGCTCCACCTGTTCGCCAAGTTCATCCAGCGCGCCCCTGTGCGTTTCATGCTGCAGGTGCAATTGTTCAAAGGCCGCCTCCAGCGCATCCACGTCCAGGCCGGCGCGCTCGGACTGCAGCGTCTCGCGGCGGCGGTCGGCTTCCAGCACCTGCTTGTCCAGGTAGTCCACCCGGGTGCGCTCCACCTCGCCGGCACGCGATGCCTCCGAACTCTGTCGGGTATGCGCCTCCCAGCGCGCCTGCCAGTCGGCCAGCTTCGCTTCGGCATCGCGCAATGCGTCCTGCCGGTCCTCGTTCTCTTCCTGCAGTTGCTCCAACTGCGGCGTGGCGGCTTCCACCGCATCGCGCAGCACCGCCAGCTT
Organism: Pseudomonadota bacterium; assembly: GCA_023423605.1. GTDB lineage: Bacteria > Pseudomonadota > Gammaproteobacteria > Xanthomonadales > Xanthomonadaceae > Stenotrophomonas. The sequence goes on along the minus strand of JAFAFF010000092.1, from coordinate 2,396 downwards.
CGCTTCATCGCCGCTGATGTGCTGGCCCAGTTCGGCAAGCGCCTGTCGGGTTTCATCGCGCGCCTTGTGCAGGCGCTGCGACAGCTCGCGCTGGTGCTGGATCTGCTGCTCCAGCCGCGCCAGCGTGCTGCCCACCTGGTACACCTCGGCCTGGGCGGCATTGAGCGCATCGGCGGATTCCTCGCGACGCACGCGCGCGGTTTCGATGCGCGCCTCGGCATCGCGCTGTTCGGCGATCAGCTGCTGCAGGCGGGTTTCTTCCTGCGAAAGGCCCTCGCGCAGCCTCGCCAGGCGGCTGTCCAGGCCACGGAATGCCAGCGCCTTCCACTGTGCATCCTTTACCCGCCGCTCTTCCTGCAGCGCCTGGTACTGTTCGGCCTGGCGCGCCTGGCGCTTGAGGTGTTCCAGCTGCTTGCCGATTTCCTCGCGCAGGTCGCCCAGGCGGTCCAGGTTTTCGCGCGTATGGCGGATGCGGGTTTCGGTTTCCTTGCGGCGCTCCTTGTATTTGGAGATGCCGGCGGCCTCTTCCAGGTAGACGCGCAGGTCTTCAGGGCGAGCCTCGATGATCTGGCTGATCATGCCCTGTTCGATGATCGAATAACTGCGCGGCCCCAGCCCCGTGCCCAGGAACAGATCGGTGATGTCGCGGCGGCGGCACTTGGTGCCGTTGAGGTAATAGCTGCTGGTGCCGTCGCGGCTGACCAGGCGCTTGACCGAGATTTCGTTGAACGACGCGTATTCGCCGGAAATGGTGTGGTCGCTGTTGTCGAAGATCAGTTCGACCGTAGCCTGCGATACCGGCTTGCGTGCGGCCGAACCGGAGAAGATCACATCGGTGAGCGAATCGCCACGCAGGCGGCTGGCCGAACTCTCACCCATGACCCAGCGCACCGCATCGATGATGTTGGACTTTCCGCAGCCGTTCGGTCCCACCACGCCGGTCATGTTGGTCGGCAGGTGCAGGGTGGTCGGATCGACGAAGGATTTGAAGCCGGACAACTTGATCGTGGAAAGGCGCATAGGATTACCGGGCTGGGGCCATCGCGTGGCCTGCGTGTACCGCCCGGGCCCGCAGCCCGGCAGGGCCACCAGCCCCAGGAACGGGCATGACGGCCCCGAGTATACCGATGGGTCCATCGCCACGGAGGGATGGGCCGGCCCGCACCGTATGCATTGCGCTCTGCGACCTGCATCCAGGCGGTGGCGCCGACGCGAAGGCTCCCTGCCCGCCTTGCTGTGGACGGGGCTGTTCGACGGCCGCAGGAACAGCGCGATGCCCATCAGGATCACCGCGATTGCCAGCCACTGCAGCCCGGCCAGCTGCTCGCCGGATACCTGCCACGCGGTTACCAGGCCTGAAACAGGCACCAGCAGGGACAGCGGTGCGACGCGCGTGGCCGCAGTGGCTGCCGGAAACTGAAGGAAGCGACTCCATCGACAGCTCCGCGCCCACGCCGCGCGGTGCCACAAACAGAACGGGCGCCCCTGCGGGCGCCCGTCCAGTGATGCCATGCCTTGCGGCGTGGGATCAGGCTTCGGCTTCGATGACGACCTTGACGGTGGTCTCCACGTCGGCGTGCAGGTGGATGATCACCTCGTACTCGCCGATGTTGCGGAACGCGCCTTCGCCCAGGATGACTTCGCTCTTGCCCAGCGGCAGGCCGGCGGCGGTGAACGCCTCGGCGATGTCGCGCGGGCCGACCGAGCCGTACAGCTTGCCTTCGGTCGAAGCGTTGGCGGCGATGGTCACGCTCTTGCCTTCCAGCTGCGCCTTGCGGGCTTCGGCATCAGCGTGGATCGACTGGGCCTTGGCTTCGTATTCGGCGCGCTTGGCTTCGAATTCGGCCTTGTTGCTTTCGGTGGCCGGCACGGCCTTGCCCTGCGGGACCAGGAAGTTGCGGCCGTAGCCCGGCTTCACGTCGACCAGGTCGCCGAGGTTGCCGAGGTTGGTGACCTTCTGCAGAAGAATGAGCTGCATGGTAATGCTCCAGAATGTATTCGTTAGCGAGGCGGTGCCCCGCAGCGGATGGCTGTCCGAATATCAGGCGCGGAGGGCGGCACCAGGGCCGCCCGCCGGCATCAGACGTCGTGGTTGTCGGTGTACGGGATCAGGGCCAGGAAACGGGCGCGCTTGACGGCCGTTGCCAGCTGGCGCTGGTACTTCGACTTGGTACCGGTGACGCGGCTCGGCACGATCTTGCCGTTCTCGGTCAGGTACTGGCGCAGGGTGTTGAGATCCTTGTAATCGATCTCCTTGACACCTTCGGCCGTGAACTTGCAGAACTTGCGGCGACGGAAGAACTTGGACATGACGTTGCTCCTTATTCAGCAGAAGCGGCGTCGTCGCCGGCTTCGTCATTGTTGGAAGTGGCACCTTCTTCGTCGTCACGACGACG
>JAFAFF010000037.1 GCA_023423605.1 Pseudomonadota bacterium | reverse complement strand
GGAAGCTGCCGTAGTTGGAGCCGGTGCGATCGTCCAGGGAGAAGTATTGCTTGAACTGGCCGACAGTGAGCCTGCCGGCATCACCGAAAGCGCGGCTGACGAATACATCCTTGGCTTCGACGCGGTCGCCGGAAAAATCGGCTTCCATCTTGTAATCCACCGCGAAAAGGCGGCCGGATACGTCCAGCCACGCGCGGCGTATCTCGGTGTCGTCCCGGTTCGGCGCACCGCGGCCGTCGTTGTCGAATCGGGCGAAATCCAGGTGCAGCCGACCGCCCACGGCCGCGGTGACGGCGCGATCATCCCCAGCGGCGGCCATGGCCGGCAGGACGGCCGACAACGCGGCACAGGCGATGGCGGTTCGCCAACGGGCAACAGTTCGATCCACGGACCCTCCCAGGTGCACAACAGACAGGCGCACCTGAAGCCGGTGCGTGGCGGCAGTCTGTCCGCGGCAAGCTGTCATCCGCCTGTCAGCGGTTTGTGCGCTGCAGCGAAAACCCGTTTTGCGCTGCGCATGCCAGGCCGGGCGCGTTAGCATGCGCGCTTCGCCCCCCATTGCCCGCCATGCGCCTTCTGCTGGTAGAAGACAACCCGGACCTGGCCGATGCCATCATCCGCCGCATGCGCCGCAGCGGCCATGCCGTGGACTGGCAGGCCGATGGCCTGGCCGCGGCCAGCGTGCTGCGCTACCAGGATTTCGACTTGGTGGTGCTGGATATCGGCCTGCCGAAACTGGATGGCCTGCGCGTGCTGGCCGGCATGCGCGAACGCGGCGACCACACGCCGGTGCTGATGCTCACCGCGCGTGACGGCATCGAGGACCGTGTGCAGGCACTGGATGTGGGTGCCGATGATTACCTGGGCAAGCCCTTCGATTTCCGCGAATTCGAGGCGCGCTGCCGCGTGCTGCTGCGCCGTGCGCGCGGGCAGGCCAGCGATGTGCTGCAGGTGGGCGGATTTCTGTTCGACAACGCGGCCCATCGCGTCAGCCTGGATGGCGTCCCCATCGAGCTGCCGAACCGTGAATTCCGCCTGCTGGAAATCCTGGTGGGGCGCATGGGCCACGTGGTCGGCAAGGACGAGATAGGCAACGGATTGTTCGGCTTCGATGACGAGGCTGGCCCGAACGCGATAGAACTGTATGTCGGCCGCCTGTGCCGCAAGCTGGCCGGCGCGCCGTTGCGCATCGTCACCGTGCGTGGCGTCGGCTACCTGCTGGAAGCGACCAGCACGGATGGGGCAGGCCATGATGGCGAGGGCTGAGCGGCGGCAACCTGCCTCGCTGCGTCGCACGCTGATGCTGTATCTCGGCGTGCTGCTGGCCGTGTTCGCGGTAGCCTTGCTGTTCGCCGCGCGTGAGTATGGCGAGCGTGCCGCCAACCGCTCCTACGATCATCTGCTGGTGTCCTCGGCGATGTCCATTGCCGATTCGGTGGCGCTGGTGGATGGGCAGTGGCAGGTGGATCTCCCTTATGCGGCGCTGGACCTGCTGGCGATGGCGCCGGAAGACCGCGTGTTCTACCGCGTGGCGGACAGTCGTGGCCAGCTCATCACCGGCTATGGCGACCTGCCGGCCACGCCGCCGCGCCGTCGTACCGGGCATGCCGGGCCGGTGCTGTTCGATGCGCCCTACAGCGGTGAGAGCGTGCGTTTCGTGATGGTGGCGCGCAACCTGTCCACACCATCCGCGCAGGGCGAGGTGCAGGTGCAGGTCGGGCAGACCCGCCGCGCCCGCGAAGCGCTGATGCAGGACATGGTCAATCGCGCGCTGCTGGCGATCGGCGTGCTGTCGCTGCTGTCGCTGGCACTGGTGGGCATCGGCGTGCACCGTGCCTTCCGGCCGCTGGTGAGGGTGGAACGCGAGCTGTCGCGGCGCGAGCCTTCCGACCTGCGCCCACTGGATGCCGACGTACCGCGCGAGATGGACCAGATGGTGGCCGCGCTGAACCGTTTCATGGGCCGCTTGTCCAGCAGCAATGAAACGCTGCGCGCCTTCATGGCCGAGGCCGCACACCAGATGCGTACGCCATTGGCGGCCCTGCGCGCGCAGGCCCAGCTGGCGCTGGATGATGATGATCCGGAAGACATGCGACGCAGCCTGCAGGCGATCGAGCGCAACGCCAGCCACATGAGCCGGCTGCTCAACCAGCTGCTGAGCGATGCCAGCGTCATCCATCGCGCCAACCTGCAGCATTACACGCCGGTGAACCTGTCAGAGACCGTGCACCAGGCGCTGCACGAGGCGTTGCCGCAGGCCGAGCCGGTACCGCGCGTGCAGCTGGCGATGACCGCCGGCGCGGCATGGGTGCATGGCGATGCGCTGTTGCTGCGCGAGGCGATCAAGAACCTGTTGGACAATGCGGTGAAATACAGCAATGCCGGGCCGCTGCAGGTGGCCCTGACGGTGGACGACACCCATGCGGTGCTGACCATCGCCGACCGCGGGCCGGGCATCGCGGCGGCCGATGCGGGCCGCATATTCGAGCGTTTCGCGCGTGGTGAAGGTGCGCCCGCTGGCGGCGCCGGGCTGGGGCTGGCCATCGTCAAGCGCGTGGTCGATGGCCACGGCGGCCATGTCGATCTGTCCAACCGCCGCGATGGTGGCCTGGTCGCCACCATCCGCCTGCCCAGGAACCCGTCATGAAACGCCTGTCCTTGGCCTTGTTGCTGCTGGCCAGCGTTCCCGCATGTGCCGCGCCGGGCGACATCGAACGGTTCCCGGCCAGCACCGTGCCCACCGCAAAGCTGCGCATCCATGGCACTACCGACATCGAGGTGTTCGCCGAGGTCATTGCCGACTACCAGCGCCTGCATCCGGGTACCAGCATCGTCTACGAAGACATCATCACCCAGGATCTGCATGCCCGTTACTTGCGCGAGCGTCACGCGCCGGATGCACCGGACCTGCTGATTTCCAGTGGCATGGACCTGCAGACGAAACTGGTCAACGACGGCCATGCATTGCCGGACCGCTCGCCGCAGGCCGACGCGCTGCCGGCCTGGGCGCGCTGGCGCAACGAGGCCTTCGGCATCAGTTACGAGCCCGTGGTCATGGTCTACAACACCCATGCGCTGCCAGCGGGGCGGGTGCCGCGCACGCGCCGGCAACTGCTGGACCTGCTGCGCGCGGACGATGCACCGTTGCGTGGTCGGGTCGGCACCTATGACATCAACCGCAGCAGCGTGGGCTATCTGCTGGCAACCCAGGATGCGCAGCGTGGCAGCATCGCCGGTGCCCTGCTGGGCGCGCTGGGCGACAACCGCGTGGTACTGGAAGAGCGGACCGGCGTGCTGCTGGACAAGGTCAGCAGTGGCCGCCTGGCGCTGGTGTACAACGTGCTGGGATCGTATGCGCAGGCACGCATCGACAACGGTGAGCCGCTCGCCATCATCGAGCCGGAAG
>JAFAFF010000260.1 GCA_023423605.1 Pseudomonadota bacterium | reverse complement strand
GCTGGAAGCGCGCCTGGTTGAACTGGAGATGCGTGTTTCCTTCCAGGAACAGGCATTGGCCGAATTGAGCGAGGCGCTGGCCGACGCACGCATGGAGGGCACCCGCAACGAGGGCCTGATGCGGGTGCTGCTGGAGGACCTGGGCAAGGTCCGCAACGCGTTGTATTCCTCTGATCCGGTGGACGAGCCACCACCGCCGCACTACTGACTTTTCCCTATGAGCGATACCCTCCGCGACCAGTTGATGGGGCTGGGCTTCAAGCCGGCGCCCAGGCCCGAACGCAGCAACGACAGAAAGCCGGACCGCAGGGCGGAGGGGCGCCGTGATGGTCGTCCGTCCGGCAAGCCGGCGCCGGGCAACACGCCGCCAGCGGCCAGGTCCGGCGAGCCGCGTGCCGGCCAGGGTCGGCCGGGCAATCCCGGGCAGCGACCGAACCGCCCGCAGGGCGCGCGCAAGCCGCGTTCCCAGGAAGAGATCGACCTGGCCAAGGCCTATGCCATCCGTGCGCAGCGCGAGAAGGAAGAGCGTATCGAGGCCGAACGACTGAAGCAGGAAGAAGCGCGCCAGCGCCGCGAGGCGAAGGCGAAGCTGGAAGCGCTGCTGAAGGACCAGGCGCTCAATGCCGAAGACGCCGACATCGCGCGTCATTTCCCTTACGGTGGCAAGATCAAGCGCATCTACGTCACCGCCGGGCAGCTCAAGGCACTCAATGCCGGCGAGCTGGGCGTGGTGCAGCTGGCTGGGCGTTACGTGCTGGTCAGCGCCGCGCTGCTGGTGCAGGCCGAAGCGATCTTCGCCCCGGCGGTAGCGTTGAAGGTGGACCCCGACGCGCCCGCCGAGGACGACCCGTATGCGGATCCGCAGTACCAGGTGCCGGACGACCTGGTGTGGTGACCGAAGCACCGTGAGATCAGCGGCGACGGTGGCCGGTGGCGGCCGTCGGTCCCATCGGGTCACGCGCGCTGTGCGCCGGCAGCGATGATGCAGAGCGATGATGCAGGGAGTGCACATGACCCATGATCCTGGCCGCGGCTACGTGCCGCATATCGACGGGCTGCGCGCGATCGCCGTGCTGGCCGTCATCGCATTCCACCTGAAGGCCGCCTGGTTGCCCGGCGGCTTCACCGGCGTGGATGTGTTTTTCGTGATTTCCGGCTTCGTGGTCAGCGCGTCGGTACATCGTCTGCCGCCGCTGCCATTGGGTGCATCGCTGCTGCGTTTCTACTCGCGGCGGCTGCGGCGCATCGCTCCGGCGCTGCTGGCCTGCCTGCTGCTGACGGCGCTGGCCAGCGTGATGTTCATTCCCGAGTCCTGGCTCAGCGAGGCCAGCGACAAGACCGGGCGGATGGCATTCGTCGGCTTCAGCAACTGGGTGTTGGCCGGCGGCGGCAACGACTATTTCGCGCCGCGGGCGGAGTTCAATCCCTATACCCATACCTGGTCGCTGGGCGTGGAAGAGCAGTTCTACCTGCTGTTCCCGCTGCTGTTCCTGGCGTGGTCACGCGGTGGCCGCGCGCGCTGGCTGTCGCTGGGTCTGTTCGCGGCGGCCACGGCCGCTTCGCTGGCCTGGGCGATGACCCTGTCCAGCCAGCCGGAGCAGGCGGTACGCGCGTTCTACGTGACCACCACGCGGTTCTGGCAGTTGGGTGTGGGCGTGCTGCTGTTCCAGCTGCTGCATGTGCGCGGCGATGCGCACGCGGCGACCGGCCAGTCCGGGCCGATGGCACCGCTGTGGTCGGTGCTGTCGGCTGCGATGCTGGCACTGCTGGGCTGGAGCCTGTGGTCCGCGCGTGCGGGCCACTCCCCCTGGCCCGATGGCCAGCATGTGGTGCTGGCTACGGCCCTGCTGTTGCTGTCGCTGCATCATCATCCGCGTTCGCTGGTTGGCCGCATGCTGGCCTGCGCGCCCATGCGGCGCATCGGCCTGCTGTCGTACTCGCTGTACCTGTGGCATTGGCCGGTATTCGTGCTGATGCGCTGGACCATCGGCCTGGATACCCCGGCGAGGATGCTGGCTGCGCTGGCACTGGTGTTCGTGCTGGCCTGGCTGTCATGGCGCTTCATCGAACGACCCTTCCGTGGATCATTGGCGCCGCGGCTGCGCCCTGGTCGCTGGGTGGCCGTGGGCATTGCCGCGCTGCTGGTGGGCGCGGGCGTGCAGGTGGCGCTGTACAAACAGGCCGCCCATGTATCGCTGAGCACTGTCAGCCGCCATCCGCTGGACTGGTACCCGTATGCCAAGGGGGTGAAGCAAAATTACCCGGACTGCCGGCTGCAGCGCGGACAGGAAGATTTCGACGGCGGCAGCATGCGGGTGTTCCAGCGCGGACAGTGCACGCGACCGCTGCCGCAGGGCATGCCTGCGCAGGTATTCGTGGCGGGTGATTCGCACGCCATGGCCTATGTGGAGCTGCTGCAGCGGCTGGCGCTGGAAGGCGGCGTCACAGTGCGCCTGTATGGTCGTGGTGGCTGTCCGCTGGTGAGCCTGCAGCAGTGGCGCAGCCCGGCAGCGGGATGCCCGGATTACGATGCGAGCGTGCGCGCCGACATCGCCCGGCGTGCCGGGCCGGGCGATGTGGTGCTGCTGTCATCGCTGCGGTTGCCGCGCCTGGCGGATCAATTCGAACGCTATGACGCGGGCGCCGCCCAGGAAAGCGAACACAGTGCGCAGGCGGCGGCAGGGCGTGTCCGGGAAATCGAGCAGGCCATCGCGCAGTGGCGGCCATTGGCCGACGCGGGCGTGCGCATCCTGCTGGAGGCGCCCAAGCCGGTGCTGCCGGCGCCGCCCTACCGCTGTTCGGACCGTTTCAATGCGGGCAATGCGATATGTGCCGGGGGCCTGCATATCCCGCGAACGACGATGGAGCAGTTCCGGGCGCCGGCGCTGCAGGGATTGCGCGCGGTGGCGGCCGGCCTGCCGGGAGCGCGCGTATGGGATCCGTTGCCGGTGTTGTGCGAAGCGGACGTGTGCGCATCGCAGCGCCATGGCCGACCGGTGTTCTTCGACGGCGACCACGTGAGCGGCCATGGCAACCGTCTGTTGCTGCCTTCATTGCAGGCGGAGCTGCTACGCGCCGACCGGTGATCCGGCGCTGCGCTGTCGTCCGGTAGCCGGCTGGCTCCGGTTCCGGCGATCAATCGGGATCGTAGTCCAGGTTCGATGCCAGCCAACGCTCGGCCTGCGCGCGGTCCACGCCTTTGCGACGCGCGTAATCGGCGACCTGTTCGCGGCCCAGCCGGCCGACCACGAAGTACTGGCTCTTCGGGTGGCTGAAGTAGTAACCCGATACCGCGGCGGTTGGCAGCATGGCGAAGCTTTCGGTGAGCTGCATGCCGGCATGGGTTTCGGCGTCCAGCAGGTCGAACAGCGTGCGCTTCTCGCTGTGTTCGGGGCAGGCCGGATACCCGGGCGCCGGTCGGATGCCACGATACTGCTCGTGGATCAGCGCCTCGTTGTCCAGCGCCTCGGCGGCATCGTAGGCCCAGAACCCGGTGCGCACGCGCTGGTGCAGGCGTTCGGCCAGTGCTTCGGCCAGGCGATCGGCCAGCGCTTTCAGCAGGATGGCGTTGTAATCATCGTGGTCGGCTTCGAAGCGCGCCACGTGGGTGTCGATGCCGATTCCGGCGGTTACCGCGAAGGCGCCGATCCAGTCCTGCTGCCCGCTGTCAGCCGGTGCGATGAAATCGGCCAGGCAGAAATCCGGGCGTTCGGCTGGCTTGTCCACCTGCTGGCGCAGGAAGTGCAGGGTGGTTTCGCCATCAGGATGCTGCACGCGAACGTCGTCGCCGATGCTGCTGGCCGGCCACAGGCCGAACACGGCCTTGGCCTGCAGCCACTTCTCGCCGACGATGCGGTCGAGCATCGCCCGGGCATCACGGTACAGCTCGCTGGCCTGGCTGCCGACGATCTCGTCGCTGAGGATGGCAGGGTACTTGCCGGCCAGCTCCCAGGCCTGGAAGAAGGGTGTCCAATCGATGTAGTCGACCAGTTCGGCCAGAGGGTAGTCATCGAATACGTGCAGGCCAGGCTGTTTCGGCACCGGTGGCGTGTAGTGGTTCCAGTCGTCCTGGAACTTCTGGCCGCGCGCATGTTCCAGCGACACCAGCCGTTTGGCGTCGCCGCGGTTGCGGTGGCGCTGGCGGATGTCGGCATAGTCGGCCTCGTTGGCGGCCACGAAAGCATCGCGCAGCTCGCGCGAGATCAGCGACTGCGCCACGCCGACCGCACGCGAGGCATCCTTCACCCACACCGTGGGGGCCTTGTAGTGCGGATCGATCTTCAGCGCGGTATGCGCCCGCGAGGTGGTCGCCCCGCCGATCATCAACGGCAGGGTGAAGCCCTGGCGCTGCATCTCGCGCGCCACGTGGCTCATCTCTTCCAGCGATGGGGTGATCAGGCCGGACAGGCCGATGATGTCGGCATTCTCGGCGCGCGCTGCGTCCAGGATCTTCTGCGCCGGCACCATCACGCCCAGGTCGACCACCTCGAAGTTGTTGCAGGCCAGGACCACGCCGACGATGTTCTTGCCGATGTCGTGCACATCGCCCTTCACGGTGGCCATGATGATCTTGCCGTTGCTGCGCGCGGTGTCGCCGCTGCGGGCCTTTTCGGCTTCGATGTACGGCAGCAGGTAGGCGACGGCCTTCTTCATCACGCGGGCGGACTTCACCACCTGCGGCAGGAACATCTTGCCGGCACCGAACAGGTCGCCGACCACGTTCATGCCATCCATCAACGGGCCTTCGATCACGTCCAGCGGGCGCTGCGCATGCACGCGGGCTTCTTCGGTATCGGCCTCCACCCACGCATCCAGCCCATGCACGAGGGCATGCGCCAGGCGTGCGTGGACCGGCTTTTCGCGCCAGCCCAGGTCTTCCACGGCTGCCGCGCCCCGCTTGCCCTTGTAGCGTTCGGCGATCTCCAGCAGGCGTTCGGTGCCATCGCGGCGACGGTTGAGGACCACATCCTCCACGCGCTCGCGCAGTTCCGGGTCCAGCTCGTCGTAGATCGGCATGGCACCGGCGTTGACGATGCCCATGTCCATGCCGGCGGCGATGGCGTGGTAAAGGAATACCGAATGGATCGCCTGGCGCACCGTTTCATTGCCGCGGAACGAGAACGACACGTTGGAAACGCCGCCGGAAACATGGCAGTGCGGCAGCGTGCGCTTGATGATGCGGGTGGCTTCGATGAAGTCCACCGCATAGTTGTCATGCTCTTCGATGCCGGTGGCGATGGCGAAGATGTTCGGGTCGAAGATGATGTCCTGCGGCGGGAAGCCGATCTCGTCCACCAGGATGCGGTAGGCGCGGGTACAGATTTCCACCTTGCGCGCGCAGGTGTCGGCCTGGCCCTCTTCGTCGAAGGCCATCACCACCGCGGCGGCACCGTAGCGCAGCACCTTGCGTGCATGCTCCACGAACAGCGCCTGGCCCTCCTTGAGCGAGATGGAATTGACCACGCTCTTGCCCTGCAGGCATTTCAGGCCGGCTTCGATGACGCTCCATTTCGACGAATCAACCATCACCGGGATGCGCGCGATGTCCGGCTCGGACATGATCAGGTTGAGGTAGCGCGTCATCGCCTTCTCGGAGTCGATCAGGCCCTCGTCCATGTTGACATCAAGGATCTGCGCGCCGCTGGCCACCTGCTGGCGGGCCACTTCCACCGCTTCCTCGTAGCGCTCTTCCTTGACCAGCTTGCGGAACTGCGCGCTGCCGGTAACGTTGGTGCGTTCGCCCACGTTGACGAACAGCAGGTCCGGGGTGATGACCAGCGGTTCCAGGCCTGACAGCCGGGTATGGGGCGTGGTGCTCATGCGGCCTGTTGCTCCTGGTTGCCCGGCAGGGCACGTGGCGGCACGCCGGCCACGGCCTGGGCGATGGCGCGGATATGTTCCGGGGTGGAGCCGCAGCATCCACCGACCAGGTTCAGCAGGCCATCCTCGGCGAAGCCGCGCAGGGTGGCCGCCATTTCCTCGGGTGTCTCGTCGTACTCGCCGAAGGCATTGGGCAGGCCGGCATTGGGATGGGCGCTGATGTGGCAGTGCGCCACCTGCGACAGGGTTTCCACGTGCGGACGCATGGCATCGGCGCCGAGTGCGCAGTTGAGGCCGATGGACAGCGGTCGCGCATGCGCCAGCGACGCATGGAAGGCCTCGGCGGTCTGTCCGGACAGCGTGCGCCCGGAGGCGTCGGTGATGGTGCCGGAAATCATCACCGGCAACCGGCCGCCGCGTGCATCGAAGGCTTCTTCCACCGCGAACAGTGCAGCCTTGGCGTTGAGCGTGTCGAAGATGGTTTCCACCATGATGGTGTCGGCGCCACCGTCGATCAGTCCTTCCACCGCTTCGCGGTAGGTGTCGCGCAGTTCGTCGAAACTGGTGTTGCGGAAGCCCGGGTCGTTGACGTCGGGGCTGATGGAGGCAGTGCGGCTGGTGGGCCCGAGCACGCCGATCACGAAACGTGGCCTGTCCGGCGTGGTGGCTTCGACGGCGTCGCAGCAGGTACGCGCCACTGCCGCGCCAGCCTTGTTCAGTTCGTACACCAGGTGCTGCAGGTGATAGTCAGCCTGGCTCACCGAGGTGGCGTTGAAGGTATTGGTTTCCACCAGGTCCGCACCGGCCTGCAGGTAATCGGTGTGGATGGCGGCGATGATGTCCGGGCGGGTCAGCAGCAGCAGGTCGTTGTTGCCCTTCAGGTCGTGCCCCTGGGGTGCGGCATGGTCGCAGCCGGGTCCGTGCGCGTGCCCGGCCGATGTGCTGTCGAAGCCGCCGGCGAAGCGTTCGCCGCGGTAATCCTGTTCCTGCAGCCCGTGGCGCTGGATCATGGTGCCCATCGCACCGTCGATGACCAGGATGCGCTCGCGCAGCGCGGCCAGCAGGGCGTGGGTACGTTCGGGATGCAGCCAGGGCAGGACGGACACGGAAACCTCAGGGCTTGCTGGCGATCAGCGAGATCACTTCGAAATGGGGAGGGCGCTTCTCGCGGGTCACGGTTTCCAGGCTGGATACCTGCAGGCCCGCCTTGTCGACGAACTTCTTCAGTTCCTTGTCGCTGAAGCCCAGGTTGACGTGGCCGTAGGCATCCACCGCCGCCTTGTGCTCATGGCGCGCAAGGCTGCACAGCAGCAGGCGGCCACCCGGACGCAGCACGCGCGCGGCCTCGGTCACCGCCTGCGCCGGCTTGCTGGCGTAGGTGAGCGCATGCATCAGCACCACCAGGTCGAAGCTGCGGTCCTTGAAGGGCAGGGCATGCATGTCGCCTTCGCGCACTTCCACGTTGGGCAGGCGGCGCAGGCGCTCACTGGCCGCCGCAACCACCCGCGCGCTGGTGTCGATGCAGACATAGCGCCGCGCATGCGGGGCGACCAGCTCGGCCAGTACGCCATCGCCGGAGGCGATGTCCAGCACGTCGCCGGTTTCCAGCAGTGGTAGTGCGGTGCGCGCCAGCGCTTCCCAGGTGCGGCCGGGGGAGTAATGGCGCTCCATGTCGCCAGCCACGCTGTCCGCCCAGTTCTGGTCGGCGGCACGGCTGGCCAGCACCGAAGCGACGCGCTCGGCGTCCTGGCGCAGCAGCGGGTCGTCGCTGCCGGTGCTCAAGGCGTGCCACAATGCACGCTGTGCCGGATCCAGCTGGGCGTCGTCGAAGCGATAATAGGCCGACACGCCGGCGCGGCGGTCGCGCACCAGGCCGGCTTCCTTCAGGCGTGCCAGATGGGTTGATACCCGTGGCTGCGCCAGCCGGGTGATCGCCGAAAGTTCGGCGACCGTCAGTTCTTCCTGCTCCAGCAGTGCCAGCAGGCGCACCCGGGTAGCATCGGCGAACACCTTCAGGCGGGTCGACCAGTCTTCGAGATCCATAAATATCCACCTATCGCGATAGAGAGATATTTTCGCCGCCCGCTGCCATCCGGTCAAGCCGCCCATACCGTGTGCCGTAGAGCGGGGCTCTGCACCGCTGCGCGGCAAGGCCCCGGCTTTTCGTAGAGCGGGGCTCTGCCCCGCTGCGCGGGGAAGCTCCAGCCGGGCAGAGCCCGGCGCTACGTGTCCGGCGCCATGCGCGGCGCCCCTCAGTCAGCCGCCGATGCCGCCGCGCCAGTACAATCGCCCGACCATTATCCCGGGAGGGGCGTTGTGGATTTCAGCTTTACCGAAGAGCAGTTGATGCTGCAGGACGTGGCGCGGCGCATCGCGCAGGAAAAGATCGCTCCCAGCGCGGAGCACCATGACCGCAGTGGCGAGTTCCCGCTGGAAAACATCCGGCTGCTCGGCGAGAACGGCCTGATGGGTATCGAAGTGCCCACCGAATACGGCGGCGCGGGCATGGACCCCATCGCCTATGTACTGGCGATGGTGGAGGTCGCCGCTGGCGATGCAGCGCATTCGACCATCATGTCGGTCAACAATTCGCTGTTCTGCAACGGCATCCTGACCCACGGCAACGAAGCGCAGAAGCAGAAGTACGTGCGCGCGATCGCCGAAGGCGAGGCCATCGGCGCCTTCGCGTTGACCGAGCCGCAGTCCGGTTCGGACGCCACCGCCATGCGCTGCCGCGCGGTGAAGCAGTCCGATGGCACGTTCATCATCAATGGCAAGAAGAGCTGGATCACCTCCGGTCCGGTCGCCCGGTACATCGTGCTGTTCGCCATGACCGATCCGGACAAGGGCGCGCGCGGCATCACCGCATTCCTGATCGACACCGATAACCCCGGCTTCGGCCGTGGCAAGACCGAGCCCAAGCTGGGCATCCGTGCTTCGGCCACCTGCGAAATCGAGTTCAACGATTACGTGGCGCAGGCTGAAGACGTGCTGGGCCAGGAAGGCGAGGGTTTCAGGATCGCGATGGGCGTGCTGGACGCCGGCCGCATCGGCATCGCTTCGCAGGCCATCGGCATTGCCCGCGCCGCGTATGAGGCAACGCTGGATTACGTTAAGGAGCGCAAGGCCTTCGGTGCCCCCATCGGCACCTTCCAGATGACCCAGGCGAAGATCGCCGACATGAAGTGCAAGCTGGATGCCGCACTGCTGCTGACCCTGCGCGCGGCGTGGGGGAAGGGCGAGGGCAAGCGCTTCAGCAACGAGGCGGCGATCGCCAAGCTGACGGCGTCCGAAGCAGCAATGTGGATCACCCACCAGGCGGTGCAGATCCACGGCGGCATGGGGTATTCCAAGGAAATGCCGCTGGAGCGCTATTTCCGTGATGCCAAGATCACCGAGATCTACGAAGGCACATCGGAAATCCAGCGCCTGGTCATCGCCCGCAACGAGACTGGATTGCGTTGAAGTACTCTGCCGGGTTTGTCCGGCAGCAGGAAACAGAAAGGCCCCGGATTGCTCCGGGGCCTTTGTTTTTTCCGTGGTGACGACCAACGGTCGTCACCCACCGGGCCAGGGGGGGCGGATCAGCGGTCCGGACGGTGTGCTCCACCGGCTTCGTTCTGGCGCTCCACGAACTCCCTGGACGGTTCGTCCAGCTTGTCGCCCAGCATGCGGCGCACCACCACGAAGAACACCGGGATCATCAGCAGGCCCAGGAACGTGGCGAACAGCATGCCGCCGATCACGCCGGTGCCGATGGCATGGCGCGAGTTGGCGCCGGCACCAGTGGAGATGGCCATCGGAATCACGCCCATGATGAACGCGAAGGAGGTCATCAGGATCGGCCGGAAACGCAGGCGCGCCGCTTCGATGGTGGCATCGCGCAGGGTCTTTCCGGCGGCACGCTGCTCCACGGCGAACTCCACGATCAGGATCGCGTTCTTGGCCGCCAGGCCGATCACGGTGATCAGGCCGATCTTGAAGAACAGATCGTTCGGCAGGCCGCGCAGCAGTGACAGCGACAGCGCGCCAAGCACGCCCAGCGGTACCACCAGCAGCACCGCCACCGGGATGGACCAGCTTTCATACAGCGCGGCCAGGCACAGGAACACCACCACGATGGACAGCACCAGCAGCAACGTGGCTGCGTTGCCGGCCAGGATTTCCTGGTAGGACATGCCCGACCAGTCGTAGCCGAAGCCGGCCGGCAGGTCGTTGCTGACGATGTCCTCCATCGCCGTCATCGCCTCGCCGGAGCTGCGTCCGGGCGCCTGCGAACCGACGATGTTGATCGCCGAATAGCCGTTGTAGCGGCTCAGCGACGGCGGCGCGGATATCCACTGCGACTTCACCACGGTGCTCAGCGGCACCATCGTGTTGGTGCCGTCGGCATTGGTGGTCAGCGTGGACGGGCTGTAGAAGCTCTTCAACGATTCCTCGCCGGTGCGGTAGGGCGCATCGGCCTGCATCGTGACCCGCTTGATGCGGCCCTCGCTGAAGAAGTCGTTGACGTACACCGGTGCCAGCATCAGCTGGATGGTGCTGTACACGTCCGACACCGACATGCCCATCGCCTGGGCCTGCACGCGGTCCACGTGCAGCGCCAGCTGCGGCGCGTTCTCCAGGCCGTTCGGGCGCACGCCGACCAGCGTGTCGCTCTTCTGCGCGGCCGAGCCCAGCAGGATGTTGCGCGCATTGGTCAGCTGGTCGAAGCCTGCGCCGGCACGATCCTGCAGCCACATGTCGAAACCGCCGAACTGGCCCAGGCCCTGCACGGTGGGCAGGTTGACCACGAAGATCTGCGCTTCCTTGATGCCGTAGAAAGCGCCGTTCATGTTCTGGATGAAATCCGGAACGGTGACGTCGCGGTCGGCCCACGGCTTGAGGCGGATGAAGCCCATGCCGACGTTCTCGCCTGAACCCACGAAGCTGAAGCCGGCGACCTGCAGCATGCCCTCGAAGCCTTCCTGCTGCTGCAGGATGCCACGCATCTGCGCGAACACTTCGTTTGTCTGGCCCTTGCTGGAGCCCGGCGGCAGCTGCACGATGGCCAGCGCGTAGCCCTGGTCTTCCTCGGGCAGGAAGCTGCCCGGCATGCGCGTGAACAGGAACGCGCACAGCGCCGACAACACCACGAACAGGATCATCCAGCGCGGGGCATGGCGCACCGCCGAGCCGATGTGGCCCACGTAGGTGTGGCTGATGCGGTCGTAGTACTTGTTGAAGGTGCGGTAGACGATGTTCGGGTTGTCGTTGTGCGTCGGCTTCAGGAACGTGGCGCACAGTGCCGGGGTGAAGCCCAGCGCCAGGAACGCGGAGAACGCCATGGAGATGGCGATGGTCAGCGCGAACTGCTTGTAGATCTCGCCGGCCGCGCCGCCCTGCAGGGCCGACGGGATGAACACCGCCGCCAGCACCACGGTGATGGCCACCACCGCGCCGGTGATCTGGGTCATCGCCTTCTGCGTGGCCTGCTTGGGCGGCAGGTGCTCCTCGCTCATGATGCGCTCGACGTTCTCGATCACCACGATCGCGTCATCGACCACGATGCCGATCGCCAGCACCATCGCGAACAGGGTCAGCTGGTTGATCGTGAAGCCGATCATCCACATGCCCAGGAACGTGCCCAGCAGCGCCACCGGGATGACCAGGGTGGGAATCAGCGTGGCGCGGAAGTTCTGCAGGAAGATCAGCATCACCAGGAACACCAGCAACACCGCTTCGAACAGGGTCTTGACCACTTCCTCGATGGAGATCTTCACGAAGGTGGTGCTGTCGTACGGCGAGAACCAGGTGACGCCGGCCGGGAAGCTGGGCTGCAGTTCGTCCATCTTCGCGCGCACCGCTTCGGCCACGTTCAGGGCGTTCGCGCCCGGCAGCAGCTGGATGGCGAAGGCGCCGGTGGGCTTGCCGTTGTACTGGGTATCGAACCCGTAGTTGTTGGCGCCGAAGGCCACCCGCGCGATGTCCTTCAGCACCACCCGCGAACCGTCGGCGTTGGCGCGCAGAATGATGTTCTCGAACTCTTCAGGCGTGCTGAAACGGCCTTCGGCGGACACCGTGGCCGTGAAGTGCTGGCCGGCCGGGGCCGGGTCCGAGCCGAGCGAACCGGCGGCGAACTGCACGTTCTGGGCGCGCACCGCCGCCAGTACCTGGCTGGCGGAGAGGCCGTAGCCCTGCATCTTCTCCGGGTTCAGCCAGATGTTCATGGCGTACTCGGAGCCGAACTGCTGGGTGCTGCCGACGCCGGGGATGCGCGATACCTGGTCGAGCACGCGCGAGCCGACGATGTCGTTCAGGGCATCGCGGCTGATGGCCGGCGAATCGGACTGCAGCGCCACCACCATCAGGAAGCCGGCGTTGGCCTTGGCCACCACCACGCCCTGCTGGGTCACTTCCGAAGGCAGCCGCGGCGTGGCCAGCGACACCTTGTTCTGCACCTGCACCTGGGCGATGTCCGGATCGGTACCGGTTTCGAAGGTGAGGGTGACGTTGGCACGGCCGTTGGAGGCCGACGACGAGCTGAAGTACAGCAGGTGGTCGATGCCGGTGAGCTGCTGCTCGATCACCTGGGTGACCGATTTTTCAGTGGTGTCGGCGCTGGCGCCCGGGTAGGTGGCCTGCACGGTCACCTGTGGCGGGGCGATGCTGGGATAGGATTCCACGCCCAGGTTGAGGATCGCGATCACGCCGCTGAGCGAGATCAGGATCGCCACCACCCAGGCGAATACCGGGTGTTCGATGAAAAATTTAGGCATGACGGACGGTTCCCGTTACTGCTTGTTCGAATCGGAGGCGGGCGCGGCCTGCGGGTCCGGCGCCGGTGCCTGCGGAGCCGGGGCGGCATCGCCCTGCGGCGCATTGCCGGCGGCGTCGGCGCTGCCCTGTGCGGGGGCCGCCGCGGGCTGGCCCTGGCCATTGGTCTGCTCCGGCGTCCACGGCTTGGCCGTGGCCGGTGCGCCTTCCTTGACCTTCTGGGTGCCGGCCACCACCACCTTGTCGCCCGGCTGCAGGCCTTCGGTGACCAGCCAGCTGCCGCCCTGGGCACCTTCGGTGCGCACGTTGCGGCGCGCCACCTTGCCATCGTTGCCAACCACCATCAGGTAGCCGCCGGTGGCATCGCGCAGCAGCGCCTGTTGCGGCACCAGATAGGCATTGTTGCGTTCGCCCAGGGTGGCCTGGAAGCTCACGAACGCACCTGGCAGCAGGATGCGGTCCGGGTTCGGCAGCACGGCGCGCAGCGATACCGCGCCGGTCGTCGGATCGACCGTGGTGGAGGAGAAGTCCAGCGTGCCGCTCTCGGCGTAGGTGCTGCCATCGGCCAGCCTGACCTGCACAGTGGCCTTGCCATCGCCGCTCAGCGCCAGCGCGCCCTTGGCCTGCGCCGCGCGCAGCTGCGACAGCTCGTCCACGCTCAGCGAGAAGTTCACATACAACGGATCGAGTTGGTCCACGGTGGTCAGCAGGGTCACGTCGCCCTGTCCGACCAGTGCGCCTTCAGTGACCTGCTGCTTGCCGGCCACGCCACTGATCGGCGCCTTGACCTCGGCGTAGCCCAGGCTGATGCGCGAGCTGGTGACCGCCGCTTCGGACTGCTTCACCGCGGCCAGCGCGGTGCGTTCGGCCGATTCGGCGTTGTCCAGGTCCGCGCGCGAAACATAGGCCTGCGGTGCCAGCGAACGGGCGCGGTCGGCGGCCACCTTGGCATTGGCGTAGGACGCCTTCGCCGAGGCCAGCTGTGCTTCGGAGGCGTTCAGTTCGGCACGCAGCGGCGCCGGATCGATCAGGAACAGGGTCTGGCCCTGCTTGACCTCGCTGCCTTCCTCGTAGACGCGCTTGAGCAGCACGCCGGGAACGCGCGCGCGGACATCGGAGCTGCGGTACGGCGACAGCCGGCCGACCAGTTCGCGCTGCAGCGGCAACGTCTGCGGCCTGGCCTCGATGACACCCACTTCCGGCGGCGGCGGCGTCTGCTGCTCGGGCTGCTTGCAGGCCGCCAGCGCGACAGCGACGGCACACGTCAAGGCGAGGGTGCGGAGTGGGGCGATCATCAGGAGAAACTCCGGTTTTGGTTTGAATGGGGTGGGGCCGAGGTTTCGGGTGCGAAGGCACGCAGGAAACCATCGACGGAAAATTCGGCCCAGCGCCGGCGGGAACAGGCGTCGTCGCGATGGGGAGTGTGGAAACGCTGGCGGTCGAAATCCTGGCCCACGATCATGCTGATGAAAAGTTCAGCCATGAAGTGCGGGTCGTCATGCCTGAGCCAGCCTTTCCGTGATGCGGACTGCAGCCATTCAGCCAGGCGCCGGGTCAGCGCACCGGTGCCATCGCGATACAGGTTGCGCGCCTCTTCGGGAAACTGCGCGGCATCGGCGGCGATCAGCCGGCAGGCCTGGGCCACGTGCGGCTGGTTGAAATGGTCCAGGTAATCGGTCGCGAACTGCAGCAGGCTGCCACGCAGGTCGCCATCGCGCAGCGCCCGCAATCCGGCGGTGGCACGGCATACGTGC
This sequence comes from Pseudomonadota bacterium, assembly GCA_023423605.1. Lineage (GTDB taxonomy): Bacteria > Pseudomonadota > Gammaproteobacteria > Xanthomonadales > Xanthomonadaceae > Stenotrophomonas. The sequence continues at coordinate 5,876 of JAFAFF010000260.1, read as the reverse complement.
CGGTCCACCACCCGCCGCATCAGTTCCTGCTTGCTGCCGTAGCGCGAATACAGGGTCTGTTTGGAACAGCCTGCGTGCTGGGCGACCGCCTCCATGCTCATGCGCATGCCATGCCTGGCCAGCAGCTCGCGTACGGCATCGAACACGCGCAGGTCGCGCGCGTCCATGCCGGAAGCGGGAGGAGGGGTGGGAATCACGGAGTGGACTATACCGTCCAGTTCAGGATTGTGGAATCGTACCCGGCGCACTTTTCGCGTCGGCGCAGGGAGGAAAAGGATGGCCGGGCGCGCATCATCGCCGCCTGCGGCGTGGGCCGCCATGCTGATCGCGCAGGGCCCGTGGCGGCACCGTTCTAAACCGCACCCAACCCGGCGCGGCATATTCCGTCCTGCAGCAAGGCCTTTCCCGCCAACAGGGCTACAATTTCATTTTCCCAACTGGGCAACACGCATCGCTCTGCCATGAAACCGCAAAAGACTGCAGCCAAAACCGTGAAAAACATCCCCGAACCAGCCACGACCCAGCTCTCCCCGGCGGCGGGTTTCTCCCTGGAACCGGTGTACACGGCCTTGCGCAAGCGTTACCCGGCGGCCGGGCAGGCCGAGGCAGTGGCTTTCGCCACCGGTTTCTACCGTCGCATGGAAGCCGATGAGTTCCCGCACCACAGCGCCGAAGAGTGGGCTGCGCTGGCCGCCGACACGCTGGAGTTCGCACGCCAGCGCAAGTCCGGCAAGGCCAACGTCCGCGTGTTCAATCCGAGCGCGAGGGCGAATGGTTGGGAATCTCCGCATACGGTGCTGCAGATCGTCAACGACGACATGCCGTTCCTGGTGGACACCGTCACCATGGCGCTGGCCGAGCAGGGCGTGGGAGTGCACGTACTGGGCCATCCGGTGATCAGTTTCACGCGCGACAAGTCCGGCAAGGTCACGTCGGTGGGCGAGGGCGAGGCGGAATCGGTGATGCTGCTGGAGATCGACCGGCAGCCGGCCGAAGCGATGGCCGGGATCGAAAAGAGCGTGATGCGTTCGCTGGATGAAGTACGCGCCATCGTGCGCGACTGGCAGCCGATGCGCGACAAGGCGCTGGAGCTGGCCGACGACCTCGGCAGCCGCCAGCTGCCGGTGGACGATGCCTCCCGCAGGGAAGCCCAGGAGTTCCTGCGTTGGGCAGCCGACAATCATTTCACCTTCTTTGGCTACCGCGAATACCGCGTGGAGAAGCAGGGTCGGGAAGACGTCCTGGCACCGCTGGACGACACCGGCCTGGGCCTGATGCGCGGCAAGGACAAATCCGCCGCGCGTCCGGTCAAGACGCTGGCCGCGCAGGGCCTGAATACCACCTCGGGCCTGAAGGACGCGCTGATCCTGACCAAGACCAACGCGCGTTCGCGCGTGCATCGCGCCGGCTACATGGATTACATCGGCGTGCTGGCGTTCGACGCCAAGGGCAGGATCATCGGCGAGCAGCGCTTCCTGGGCCTGTTCACCTCCAGCGCCTACAACCGCCGTCCGTGGGAGATTCCGCTGGTACGCCAGCGCCACGAGCATGTGATGACGCAGTCCGGCCTGGCACCGTCCAGCCACAGCGGCAAGGCCTTGCGCCACATCCTGGAAACCCTGCCGCGCGAAGAACTGTTCCAGTCCAGCGAGGACGAACTGCTGCGCACCGCCATGGGCGTGCTTGGCCTGCAGGAGCGCGTGCGCAGCCGCCTGTTCCTGCGCCGCGACAAGTACAGCCGCTTCATTTCCGCGCTGGTCTACCTGCCGCGCGAACGCTTCAACACCGATGTCCGCCTGCGCATCGAAGCGATGCTCAAGGAAGCCCTGCAGGGCGAACACGTGGACAGCTCGGTGGTACTGGGCGAATCGCCACTGGCCCAGGTGCACCTGATCGTGCGTCCGAAGCCGGGCCAGATGCTCGACGTGGATACCGCCGAACTGGAGCAGAAACTGGCCCAGGTGCTGCGCAACTGGCAGGACGACCTGCGTGAGGCGCTGGTGACCCGCCATGGCGAGACCGAAGGCCTGCGCATCGCTTCGCGCATCGGCAAGGCGCTGCCGGCCGGTTACATCGAAGACAACAGCACCGCCGTTGCCGCCAGCGATGTCAGCCAGCTCGATGCGTTGACCGGCCCGGACGACCTGCGCCTGAGCCTGCAGGCGGTGCCGCGCGAAGGTGGCGATGGCCTGCGCCTGAAGCTGTATCGCCAGCTTGATGACATTCCGTTGTCCGACGCGCTGCCGATGATGGAAAACATGGGCCTGCGGGTGATCTCCGAGCGTCCGTACCGCCTGTCGGTCGACAACGCGCCGGTCTATGTGCAGGACTTCGAAGTCGAATCGATCGCCGGTTCGATCGATGCGGCAAGCGTGGACGAAGCCTTCGGCGAGACCTTCGCGCGGGTGTGGCATGGCGATGCCGAGAACGATGGCTTCAACCGCCTGGTGCTGGCCGCCGGCCTGCACTGGCGCCAAGTCGCCATGCTGCGTGGCTACTGCAAGTACCTGCTGCAGACCGGCGTGCCGTTCTCGCAGGCCTACGTGGAAGGTACCTTCACCCGCTACCCGCTGCTGGCGCGGTTGCTGGTTGAACTGTTCGAGGCGCGTTTCGATCCTGCCACCGGCAACGAGAGCAAGGAAGACATCGCGGCCGGCCAGGCGTCGCTGAAGGCGCACCTGGACGTGCTGGCCGCCAATGACGAAGCGACGCTGAAGGTCCTGAAGACCGTGGTGGATGCGCGCAAGGGCAACCGCGACGGACAGATGCAGGCTGCGCGCGATGCGCTGCTGAAGCTGATGGACCGCGTGTCCAGCCTGGACGAGGACCGCATCCTGCGCAGCTTCATGGGCGTCATCGACGCGACCCTGCGTACCAGCTACTACCAGACCGGTGCCGATGGCCAGCCAGGCCACTGCATCAGCTTCAAGTTCGATTCGGCGCTGGTGCCGGACCTGCCCAAGCCGCGTCCGTACCGCGAGATCTTCGTGTACGGCCCGCGCGTGGAAGGTACCCACCTGCGCTTCGGCGCCGTGGCCCGTGGCGGCCTGCGCTGGTCGGATCGTCGCGAAGACTTCCGGACCGAAGTGCTGGGCCTGGTGAAGGCGCAGATGGTCAAGAACACGGTCATCGTGCCGGTCGGCGCCAAGGGCGGCTTCTTCGCGAAGATGCCGCCGGTGAATGGCGACCGCGATGCGGTGTTCGCCAACGGCGTGGCCTGCTACAAGCTGTTCATCCAGGGCCTGCTGGACATCACCGACAACATCGTCAACGACCGCATCGTGCCGCCGGTGGACGTGGTCCGCCATGACATGGACGATCCGTACCTGGTGGTGGCCGCCGACAAGGGCACCGCGACGTTCTCCGACATCGCCAACGGCCTGGCCGTCGCGCATGGTTTCTGGATGGGCGATGCGTTCGCTTCCGGTGGTTCGGTCGGCTACGACCACAAGGGCATGGGCATCACCGCGCGTGGTGCATGGGAATCGGTCAAGCGCCATTTCCGTGCCCTGGGCCATGACAGCCAGAGCCAGGATTTCACCGCGGCAGGTGTCGGCGACATGTCCGGCGACGTGTTCGGCAACGGCATGCTGCTGTCGCGCCACATCCGCCTGGTGGCCGCGTTCGACCACCGCCATATCTTCCTGGACCCGAATCCGGATGCGGCGACGTCGTTCGTCGAGCGCGAACGCCTGTTCGCGCTGCCGCGTTCCAGCTGGGCCGACTATGATGCCAAGCTGATCAGCAAGGGCGGCGGCATCCATCCGCGCACCCTGAAGTCCATCGAGATCACCCCGCAGGTGCGCGAGGCGCTGGGCCTGGATGACAGCATCAAGGCGCTGTCGCCGAACGACCTGATGAGCGCGATCCTGAAGGCACCGGTGGACCTGCTGTGGAACGGCGGCATCGGTACCTACGTCAAGGCCACCAGCGAACAGCATGCCGATGTCGGCGATCGTGCCAACAACGGGCTGCGCGTGAACGGCAACGAGCTGCGCTGCAAGGTGGTGGGCGAGGGCGGCAACCTGGGCATGACCCAGCTGGGTCGCATCGAGGCGGCGCAGTGCGGCGTGCTGCTCAACACCGATTTCATCGACAACTCCGCCGGCGTGGACACCTCCGATCACGAGGTGAACATCAAGATCCTGCTCAACGACGTGGTGCGTGCGAAGAAGCTCACCGTGGACCAGCGCAACAAGCTGCTGGCCTCGATGACCGACGAAGTGGCCGCGCTGGTGCTCAACGACAACTACCGCCAGAACCAGGCCCTGAGCCTGATGGAGCGGATGGCGGTCAAGCGCCTGGGTTCCAAGCAGCACTTCATCCGCACCCTGGAACAGCAGGGCCTGCTGGACCGCCAGATCGAGTTCCTGCCGTCCGATGCCGAGCTGTCCCAGCGCAAGGCGCGCGGCCAGGGCCTGACCCGTCCGGAACTGTCGGTGCTGCTGTCCTATTCCAAGCTGGTGGCGTTCAACCAGCTGCTGGAATCGGACATTCCGGAAGATCCGTACCTGTCCAAGGAACTGCAGCGCTATTTCCCGGTGCCGCTGCAGAAGAAGTATGCCGACGCCATGGAGCGCCACCGCCTGAAGCGCGAGATCATCGCCACGGCGGTGACCAACCAGACCATCAACCGCATGGGCGCCACCTTCCTGATGCGCATGCAGGAAGATACCGGCCGCTCCATCGCCGATGTCGCCAAGGCCTACACCATCAGCCGCGAAACGCTGGATGCGCGCGCGCTGTGGGCGCAGATCGACGCGCTGGATGGCACGCTGCCCGAATCGGTGCAGATCGATGCGCTGGAAGTGATCTGGAAGCTGCAGCGTTCGTTCGTGCGCTGGCTGCTCTCGCGTCCGGGTGCGATGCCGGGCATCACCGAGGCGGTCAACCGCTACCAGGGGCCGTTCAACGACATCCGCGAAGCGTCGGGCGTGCTGCCTGATTCGCAGCGTCCCACCTACGAGGCGCTGGTGCTGCAGTGGAACGAGAAGGGCCTGCCGGCGGCGCTGTCGCAGCAGCTGGCCGAACTGCACTTCCTGGAGCCGGCGTTCGACATCATCGAACTGGCGCGTACCCGCAGGCTCAAGCCGGTGGATGTTTCCAAGATCCACTTCCGCCTGGGCGAAGCGCTGAGCCTGCCGTGGCTGTTCGAGCAGATCGACGCGCTGGAGGTCAACGGCCGCTGGCATGCCGTGGCGCGTGGCGTGCTGCGCGATGAGCTGGCTGCGCACCACCGCAACCTGGCGGGCCAGGTGCTGGGCACCCGCGGTTCCGGTGCGGAGGCCAAAGTGGCGGCATGGATGGGTCGTGACGACAGCAGCCTGCGTTTCACGCTGGCGATGCTGGCCGAACTGGCCGAACAGAAGACGCTGGACTATCCGACCGTTTCGGTCGCTGTGCAGCGCCTGGGCCAGCTGGCCGCGCATGGTGCGTAAGCGCATTCGCGCTGACGCCCCACGGTTTGCTCTGCAAACCGTGGGCCCCATGCCAACCATGCTCCCAGACCCCCGCGCCGTTGGCGCGCCCCCCTGACTCAGGCGGGCTCCTGATCTGCAGCAGTTGGAGGAACGGCCCCGCGAGAGCGGGGCCGTTCTGTTTCTGCCTTTGGCCTTTTGCGACCACCTGTCCCGACGCCGGCTGTGAACCTGCCAAGTGGATGACCGGCATATCCGCCGGGACCGTGAGCGCCATGGATGGCGCGATCGAGCCCCCACGGACGGGTTTACGGCGTGTCCCGGCGGATATGCCGGTCATCCGCCCCGCGCGGTCCAACCCCCGGCGCTCGGTTATGCTCTTCATCAGTGGGGGGGGGGGGGGGGGGGGGGGGGGGGGGGGGGGGGGGGGGGGGGGGGGGGGGGGGGGGGGGGGGGGGG
>JAFAFF010000267.1 GCA_023423605.1 Pseudomonadota bacterium | reverse complement strand
GTGCCTGCGCATCCGCAGCGCGGTCCTGTGCAGTGGTGGACTGGGCCATGGCCGGAATGGCGAAGACGCTGCCTGCAGCAACGAGGAGGGCGATCAGCGGCTTGCGGTTACGATGCGTCATGGGTGGTCTCCTTGGGTCCTTGGGAATGTCGCACGGGAAATGAGGTGTTCCGTACGACATCTACCCTGACAGCGTGGGGATGAATGCGAATTGCGCCGCGAATCCCATATCAACACCGTATTAACCACTGCATGGCGGGCGTCGATTACCCGCTTGATTAGTACGGGGTGAGGAGACGGTAAGCTGCGCATTCATCGCCTGCGGATTTAACGCGCAGCGAACGGAACTCAGTGCGTGTCGCCTGGTTTTGACGCTGACCGCGCACTGAACAGAAGCCATCCCAGCGCCACGCCGGAACAGGCGCCGATGATTTCCAGCACCACGCGGGTGCCGAGCTCGTTCGGATCGTGGATGGTGGAAAGGAACAACCGCGCGTAGAACGGCGATTCCAGGCGCACGATGCCCATGTAGAACAGCTTCCAGATATCGATGCCTGCGGCGATCACCACCGCGATGACACACGCGCCGCCCAGCGCATGGCCGGCCGTTCCGCGCATCCAGCGGCAGACGTGGTGCCACAGGAAATAGACCAGCAGGCCGACCAGCAGCGCGATGCCGCTAGCTTCCAGCGAGCCCAGCAGGCCGTAATGCAGGGGAAGATTCATGGGATGAACGCGGGAAAGAAGATGCCCAGTGTACGACGCCCCCGCGTAGAGCCGGGCTCTGCCCGGCCTGGGGCTTCACCGCACATCACGTAGAGCCGGGCTCTGCCCGGCTGATGGATGCCTGCGCAGCGGGGCAGAGCCCCGCTCTACAGGGCGGTATTACGCGGGGCAGTCGCCGGTGCGGGTGAAATGCAGGTCCTGGAAGTCGTAGCTGAAGTCGATCTCCGGGTCGATGGCACGCAGTTCCAGCGCTGCCGGGGCACCTTCAACCGGCTGCAGCCATGCTTCGGCATCGCTGCCCAGCGTGTCCCAGCGCAGCAGCCAGCGATTCTCCAGTTGCATCACCCAGGCCTGCAGCCGTGGCGATCTGGCCACCCTGAAACGCAGCCCGTCCTCGTCCGGACACAACGAGGCCTCACCGAGCCACGGATCGCGATAACGCCCCTGCCACCGCGGCAACGCCGCACTACCGGCCGGCGAGGCGGCAACCGTGGATGGCGCCACGTGTCCACTGGCGTGGCGCGCCCTGCGCTCGGCCACCAGCTCATCCAGATAGCCGGACGCATCGCGCCCATCCTGCGCGCCCTGTCTCCGCGCCGTATAGCGCTTCAAGGTGGCCTGCATCAGCGCGGTGCGCGCGTCCTCACCCTCGCCGTTGATCAGGATCACCACGCCAATCCTGAGGTCCGGCAACAGAGCGAGCGAGGAATACATGCCCGACAGCGTGCCGGTATGCGCCACCTTCCACTGTCCGTCCATGTCCGACAGCCGCCAACCGTAGCCATATCCGGAGAAATGCGCGTTGTCCCAGCGCCGCTGGCGCTCACCCAGCGGCATCGGCATGTGCAGCGTCCACAGGGCGCGGCGCTGTTCACTGCCCAGCCAGCCCGGTGCCTGGACCTCGTCGAGCAGCACCTGCATCCAGCGCAGCATGTCCTTGAGCGAGCAGCGGATGCCACCGGCAGCCATCGACGGCGTGTCCGGGCTGACTGCACCATCAGCCGCCACCACGGTAGTGCGGCCGTCTCGCCATGCATGTGGCTGGGCGATGTTGCCCACGGCCGCAGTGGACCACGCACCCACCTGGCAGCGCTGCATGCCCAGTGGCTGGAACACCTGTTCGCGCATCAGCTGGTCGTATGGCTTGCCGCCAGCAGCGGCAGCCACCTCGCCAGCCACCACGTACATCAGGTTGTCGTACGCATAGCCGCTGCGGAAGCTGGTCACCGGTTGCAGGTGGGCCAGCCCGGCGATGATGTCGGCACGCGTGTAGTGGTTGGGCTCGGGCCACAGCATCAGGTCGCCGGCGCCCAGGCCAAGGCCACTGTTGTGGATCAGCAGGTCACGCACCTGCATGTGTTCGCCGACCCACGGATCGAACATGGTGAAGCCGGGCAGATGCCGGCGCACCGGGTCGTCCCACTGCAAGCGGCCCTGTTCCACCAGGCGCGCCAGCAGCGCGGCGGTCATGGCCTTGCTGTTGGAGGCGATCTTGAACAGCGTGTCTTCGTCGATGTCGCCGCCATCGCCACGCGTGCCTTCGGCGTGGCGGTAGACCACCTTCCCGTTCTCCACCACCCCCATGGCGATGCCGGGAAGGTGCTCACGGTGGATGACCGTGGCGACATCGGCATCGATGCGGGCAGGGTCGGCCGCCCATGCCGGCGTGGTGGCCAGCAGTGCGGCGATGATCAGCAGGCGATGCAAGGTGGGACCTCGTTGTGGGGGGGATGGGTGAGATGGCCGGGCGGAGGGGTGTGACGACCAACGGTCGTCACCCACCATCCTGCAGCTGTCACCCACCAATCGAGGGTCGTCATCCGTCAATCCGGCCCGGGACGCCATCAGAAGTTCCAGGTCACCACCAGCTGTGCGTAGCGCGGTGCCTGCCACAACGTACCGGTCTTGAAGGTGTTCTCGCGGTACACGCCCGGCTGGCTTTCATAGCGCTGGTGCACGTTGATGACGGTCTGGTTGTTGAACAGGTTGTAGACCGACAAGCGAGCGCTCAGGTCGATGCCGTCCACCGGCAGCCGCCAGGTGACGTTGGCGCCTATCGTCCACGTCCACGGCAGGCGGCCGAACGCACCACGTCCCGTCTGTTCGAAAACGCGCTGGTCGTAGGCACCGGAACAGTTCGCCACGCACAGCCAGCCGGTGCCGCCGCCACTGCCTTCGCTGGAGGTGCTGCCACCGGCCACCGTGTCGCCCGGCCACATCACGCCGAACGCGGTCACCGGTCCACCGGACTGTACCCGCAGCGTGGTGCCGAACGACCACTGCTCGTTGAGCGCGTAGGCGGCGCGGAATTTGAACTGGTGGCGGAAATCGTTGAACAGCACGCCGTAGCGTTCGTTGTTGGACGGATGGTCCCAATGCTGGACCATGCCGGTATCGCCGTAGTTGGTATCCGAATTCACCGGGCCTTCGAAGTTGCCCTCGCTCCTGGACCACAGGTAGGACGCGTTGAACATCCACTTCTCGTCCCAGGCACGGTCTATCTGGAACTCCACCGCCTTGTAGGTGCGCCTGGGCTTGGAGTAGCCGACCACTTCGCCACTGCCGCCCTTGACGTAGCCGTCCCTGGAGGTATCGATGGTGATCCAGCCTTCCTCGGCGCAGCCGATGCTGGAATCGCCCCAGATGGTCAGGCTTTCGCCGGGATTGGCGATGGGCCACAACGTGGTGCCGGTGGGGCCGCACGGGGTGTGGTTGATGCGCATGTCGTCCAGCGCGCGGGTCATGCGCCGATAGGTTGCGTTGACGCCCCAGGACCACGCCTGGTCGATCATGGTCTGGAAGCCGAGGATGTATTCGTCCTGGTAGACCGCCTTGAGATCCCTGTCCACGCTCTGGCGCAGGTCCGCCGCGCCGGTGTTCATGCGCGTGTCGGTCGGGCCGATCTGCTGGCCGATGACCGGCGCCATGTACGGCGCACCGGTGACCGGGTTGGCCTGCTGCTGCCAGCCATCGAGCACGTAGTAACTGTATTCGTCGGTCAGTCCACCGGCGAAGTTGACGTTGATGTTGTTGGTCACCGGCAGGTAATAGCGGCCTGCGTTGCCGAACAGCTTGGTGCTGCCGTCACCCTTCATGTCCCACGAGAATCCGAAACGCGGTGCCACCAGGTCGTCCATCTTGATGAAGGCATCGCCATCGGCGGTGCGGTTCTCGAAACGGTCCCAGCGCACGCCAAGGTTCAGCATCAGGTTCGGCGTGATGTTCCAGATGTCTTCCAGGTAAAACGCGTTGGCCTCGGTTTCGAAGGTTCCACCGGACACGCGATTGCGTGCGCGCAGCATCTGGGTGACACCGGACGGCACGTAGGCGTTGGCGCCATCCCATACTTCGTCGCCCGGATTGGCGGCGTAGGCCGTCCAGGTCATCTGCGTGGGCCCTGGGTAACGGGTGGACTGCTCGGTGGTCATCAGCTCGCGGTCCACGCCAAAGCGCAGCAGGTGGCTGCCCAGCGCCCATTCGAAATCCAGCCGCGCGGCATCGCGGGTGTCGTCGCGCTCGGCAACCGCGGTGCCGGTGGGATGGCAGCCGGCACGCAGGCCGTTGAGCTGGCCCAGGTAGGGCGCGTAGGTGGCATCGGTGAACACCGCGTCGCAGTAAAGATCCAGCGTGGAGTTGGAGAACGCCCGCTGGTTGTTGCGGCCGACCATCGCCTTGGCGGTGAAGTGCTCGCCGAAGCGGCCGGTATAGGTGGCCGACCAGTTCTTTCCGCCGCCATCGGTGATGGTGTTGCCACCCCACTCGCCTACGGTACCGGTATCCCAGCTGTAACCCGAAGAGGCTGCGGTGGTCTCGGTTTCATCGGAGAACGCCAGCAGTTCCAGGGTGTGGTTGTCGGTGATGTTCCAATCCAGCTTCGCGCCCCAGAAATCATCGTTGCCGTCGTTGTCGTACCAGGTGCGGCCATCGGAAGAAGTGTTGTGGCCCTTGTTGTCGCGGTTTTCATACATCGCGAACAGGAACAGGCGGTCCTGCACCAGCGCGCCGGAACCCCACACATTGGTCTTCAGGAAGGAACTGGAATCACGGCTGGCATAGGAATGTTCGGAGCCATCGCGGTGGAAATGGTCGCGTGCACTGGATTGCCACGCACTGGGTTCGAAGGTTACTTCCACGCCACCTTCGAATTCATTGCTGCCCGAGCGGGTAACCGCATTGATGACACCACCGGTGGAGCGGCCGAACTCCACCGAATAGCCGCCGGTCTTGACCTGGAACTCCTTGAAGAAGCCGAACGGTGCGCTGGAGAAGCCGCGCCGGGTGTACATGTCGGTGACGTTCAATCCGTTGATGTAGACCGCGTTCTCGGCCACCGAGGAACCGGCGAAGGACAATCCACCGAACGAGGAGTTGCCGCCCACCACGCCCGGTGCCAGCAGCGCCACTGCGGACAGGTCCTGGGCGACCGGCAGGCGCGAGATTTCCTGGCGGTTGACGTTGAAGGAGGCTTCGGTGGAATACACGTCCACGCGGTTCACCACGCGCGTGCCCACCACCTGCAGCGCATCCAGGTTCACCACGCCGCCGCTGGCGGCCAGGTTCACGGTGGTGGTGCCGCCGATGCCGACGCTGACGCTGACCGCCTCGCCCAGGGGCTGGCCGTTGCGGCTGGCCTGCAGCGTGTAATCGCCGACCGGCAGCTGGCCGAGCCGGTAGCTGCCGTCGGCGCTGGCGGTGGCCGTGCGCGTCAGGCCGGTACCCCGGTTGACCACGGTGACCTGGTCGCCGGCGGTGGCGCGACCGGCCACGGCGCCAGAAACATTCTGTGCCGATGCCATGCCGGGTACCAACATGCCCAGACAGGTGCCCAGCGCGACGCTCAAGGCCGCGCGCTTGATGCTGATAGCCTTCATCCCCTGCTCTCTCCTGCAAGAATTGAACGGTGTGGTTCGGAATGTTTCGCGCTAATGCTTCCCGGTAGCGGGCAGCACCCGCCACTTGAACGCGTAGTCCCACTCATCGAAGTACAGGTTGCCGCCTGCCCATTCGGCTTCGCCGCGCTGCGAGTCCACGGTCTCCGAACGGAAGTGCTGCTTGGCCGGCACCAGCGGCTGGCCGAAATCATCGTTGAAGGCGATACGGTAGCCATCCAGGCTACCCAGGTAGAAATCGCGAAGGACCGGTTCGGTGCTGTCCAGCGCACCGGTGGTCACATCCATCGGCAGCCAGCCATACGGCGCCAGGTAGAACATGCCCCAATCGTGCAGGTTGCTGTAGCCGGTGGCGTCATCGGAAAACACCATGCCCGATTGCCAGCGTGCCGGGATACCGTTCATGCGCAGCAGCGAGATCAGCAGCAGTGTCTGCTGCCCGCAGTCGGCATGACCCGTGTGCAACGCGTGTTCGCTGATGTTGCTGATGGTCGAATATTCGCGCGCACCAGCCCATGGAATCTGGTCGACGGCGGCGAACAGCCGACGCACCACCTCCCATGGCCGGGTTTCGCCCTGCAGCACGCGCTCGGAAAACATCCGCAACGCCGGAGTGAAGCGTACGTGCGGCGGCTGTTCGGCGAGGAACGACGCCAGCGCCGGATCGTCCGGTACCGGTTGCACTGCCGCCGCATCGACCGCCGTATGCCGCGCGTATACCGTCAGCGCATAGCGGATCTGGAAACGGGTGGGCTGCCCGGCCACCGCCTTCGCTTCCAGGTAGGCCGTGCGCTGCAGGGTGTCGGCGGGCGCCACCCGCGCACCTTCGGGCGCACTGCCCATCCACTGCAGGTTCTCCTGCTGGCCGGCGATCTCGCGCGGATAGGGAATCCATGCACGTACGGTTTCGCCGGCCGGTACGGCATCGGCATCGACCACCAGCGACTGCGTGACTTCCACACGCTGCGGCAGCACCGAGGCGCTTTGGTCGCGTTGCGCCACGGCCACCACGTCGGCGTGGTAGGCGGTCAGGTTTTCGTAGGGGCCGTCCTTGGGCATCGGTGCATCGGCACGGCGGCGCGCACGTGCCTGTCCGCTCAGACGGAACAGGTTGGCCGGCGCACGCTTGAACCAGAATCGCCGGCCGTCGATATCCATGTGTTCCAGCAGTCCCTGCTGGTCCCAGCGCTGGAATTCCGCGTCGCCAAGATCGGGAATCCAGCGTCGCAGCGTGGCCTTGGCGGCATCGGCATCCAGGCTGAAATCCAGGCGGATGCGGCGCATGCGTTCGCGCTGGAACGCCCAGTCCTCCCGTATCGCGGCCGGTGCGTCGCTGGCCAAGGTGGCGGCGATGGCGCGTTCGGCCTCCGCGAACTCACCGCGGTCGATGTAGGCGACCACCGTATCCAGCGGCGTGTCGCCCGCCAGCGCCACCAGCGGCGTGGCCCACAGCAGCGCGGCGGCGCACAGGCCGAGCACGGCGGGCATAGGCGGTTTGCGAACGGCGGAATCCACAGCGACACTTCCCCAGCGCGGGTGGTAATGGCTGTGTAACACGCACGTGGCAGCCGGTCAATAATTTATTCTTGCTCTTTGGGAAAAAAGGAATAACTATTCCTGAGGCTTTCGAGGAGGGTATGCGCCACATGATCCAGGCTTCCCGACAGACCCGCCGCTGGCGGTGCATGGCGTTGACGCTGTCCCTGTGCGCGGCAAGCCTGCCGGCGCTGGCGCGGCAGGACGCGCCGGAACCGGAGCGCGGCCAGGCCCTGCCGTACATCATCGGCCTGCATGAGGCTTACCTGACGCCGGACTACTGGGCCGCGCGGCTGCCAGGCGCCGACACGCCCCTCCTGGACGGTGCGCAGATCGATGCGCAGAACGCCCGCATGCGCTCGCAGGATGCACATATCCAGGACATCGCCGCGTTGCCTGCGGCGCTGTCCGCGCGGCAGGTGCGCGATGCCATTCTTGAACTGTCGCGCTGGCCATCGCGGCCCCTGCATGACGCCAACGGTGCGCAGGTACCGGCGGCACTGCGCCGCGACATCGAAGCCAACCTGGCACTGGATGCGATCGCGGCCACCACGGCGCCGCGCTATGGGCTGGTGGTGCAGCGCGCGGCGCTGCGCACCTTTCCGACCACGCAGCGGGTGTTCAGCGGTACCGGCGACACCGACATCGACCGTTTCCAGGAATCTGCCCTGTTCCCCGGCGACAAGGTCGCTGTGGTGCACCGCAGCGCCGATGGCAGCTGGCTGTTCGTTCACAGCGAACGCTACAGCGCCTGGATGGAGGCACGCCACGTCGCGCTGGGCGACCGTGCCGAGGTGCTGGCCTACAACACGCATGGGCCCTTCCGGGTCATCACCGGCGCGGTGGCACATACCGCGTTCACCCCGGAGGAGCCGCGCGTTTCGCGCCTGCAGCTGGACATGGGCGTGCGCCTGCCGGTGCTGGCCGACTGGCCGCCGGGTGATGTGGTCAACGGCCAGCAGGCGCACGCTTCGTGGGTGGTGCAGTTGCCGGTGCGCGAGGACGACGGCGGCCTGAAACTGGTACCGGCGCTGTTGCCACGTTCGCAGGAAAGCCGTTCCGGTTACCTGCCGCTGACCCCGCGCCTGCTGCTGCAGCAGGCCTTCAAGTTCCTCGGCGAGCGCTATGGCTGGGGCCACGACTACGGCACCCGCGACTGCAGCGGCTTCGTTTCGGAGATCTACCGCAGCTTCGGCGTGCTGCTGCCGCGCAATACCAGCGCGCAGGGCGTGAGCCCGGCGCTGGACCGCATCGCCTTCAGCGACAAGGACGGCGCCGCCGCCCGCGACCGTGCGGTGGCCGCATTGCAGGTCGGCGACCTGGTCTACATTCCCGGCCATGTGATGATGGCCATCGGGCACGTGGACGGACGCACCTGGGTTATCCATGACACGGCCGGCGGCAGCTGGAACGGTGCCGACGGCAAGCGCATCCAGGCGCACCTGAACGGTGTTTCGGTCACGCCGCTGGAGCCGATGATGGCCAGCGATTCGCTCCGTTACATCGACCGCATCACCAACATCCAGCGCATCCGCGTGCAGACCCCCTGAATGAAGATCACCGACATCGAACTGGGCATGC
>JAFAFF010000258.1 GCA_023423605.1 Pseudomonadota bacterium | reverse complement strand
CCGCCATCACCACCGGCGTGAAGACCCACATGGGGGCGATCGGCGTCAGCGCCGGCAAGCGCTTCGACTGCGCCGACAGCCTGCAGAAAGGCCTGTTGACCTGGCTGCAGCTCGCCGACAGCGCCGGCATGGCGACCGGCATCGTCTCCACCGCGCGCCTCACCCATGCCACCCCGGCGGCAACCTATGCGCATTCGCCGGAACGCAACTGGGAAAACGACACCAACCTGAGCGAGGAAGCCAAGGCCGCCGGTTGCCAGGACATCGCCCAGCAGCTGCTGTCCACCTCGCGCTATGGCCGCGGCCCGCTGGTGGCCCTTGGCGGCGGTCGGGCGCAGTTCACCACCATCAACGAAGAAGATCCGGAGTATGACGACAAGGTCGGCCTGCGCCTGGACGGCCGCAACCTGGTCGGCGAATGGCAGCAGGCGCATCCGCAGGGGGCCTACGTCTGGAACAGCGCGCAGCTGAAGGCAGCGGCGGACGCGCCGGCCATCCTCGGCCTGTTCGAACCGGACCACATGCAGTACGA
The DNA here is from genome assembly GCA_023423605.1 of Pseudomonadota bacterium. Lineage (GTDB taxonomy): Bacteria > Pseudomonadota > Gammaproteobacteria > Xanthomonadales > Xanthomonadaceae > Stenotrophomonas. The sequence goes on along the minus strand of JAFAFF010000258.1, from coordinate 5,494 downwards.
ACATGAGCGTGCGCAGGACCGCGCCGGTGAACCCAGCCTTGCCGAGCTGACCCGTACCGCCATCGCCAATCTGTCGCGGCACCAGGAAGGCTATGTATTGATGATCGAGGGCGCGCGCATCGACCACGCCAACCACAGCGGCAATGCCTACCGGGCGCTCAGCGATACCGTGGCCCTGTCCGATGCCGTGCGCGTGGCCAGCGAGATGACCGCCGAGGACGACACCCTGATCATCGTCACTGCCGACCACTCGCACACCCTGAATTTCGTCGGCTACCCGGCGCGTGGCAACCCCATCCTGGGCAAGGTGAAAGACAAGGGCGGCGAGGATGGCCTGGGTAAGCTGGACCTCGCCCTGGATGGCGCCGGCCAACCCTATACCACGTTGAGCTACGCCAACGGACCGGGGCACACCGGCGCCAGCAACCAGCAGCCCGCCGGACCCAAGCGCTATCCGCACAACCCGAGCAGCTTCGAGCCAGCCAGCGGCCGTCCGGACCTGGCATCGGTGGACACCGAACATCCCGATTACATGCAGGAGGCACTGGTGCCCTCCAAGAGCGAATCGCATGGCGGCGAAGACGTGGGCATCTGGGCGCGCGGCCCGGGCAGCAAGGCCATCCGTGGCACGCTGGAACAGAATGCGATCTACCACATGATCGTGCAGGCCACGCCGCGGCTGCGCGAACGCCTGTGCCAGGCCGGCACCTGCGATGACAAGGGCGTGCCGGTGGAACTGCCCGCCCCGGTCCGCTTCGAACGCTGATCCCGGCGCCTGCCGCTGGCGCGTGCCGATCGCTGGTCGGCACGCAACCCTCGACGCCAACGCCACATGCGGCGACCATGACGGTCGCCGCTTCCTTTTGTGTTCCGCATGTCCTCCTTCCCCGCCCTCGCCACGCTGGATTCGCCGCTGCTGGTCGCTTACAGCGGCGGGCTGGATTCGACCGTGCTGCTGCACTGGCTGAAGCAGGCGGCGGAGGCATCCGGCACCGCACTGCGCGCGGTGCATGTGCACCACGGGCTGCAGGCTGGCGCCGATGACTGGGCCCGTCACTGCCAGCGGCAATGCCAAGCCTGGGACATCGCACTGAGCGTGCACCGGGTCGCGGTGGACCTGCAGGCCGGCATGGGCCTGGAGGGCGCCGCGCGGCTGGCGCGGCGCGGCGCGTTCAGTGCGGAACTGCGTAGCGGTGAGATCCTGGTACTGGCCCAGCACCAGGACGACCAGGCTGAAACCTTCCTGTTGCGCGCGCTGCGCGGCTCCGGCGTGGACGGACTGGCGGCGATGGCAGCGCATTCGGCCATCGGCGAGCATCCCCTGTGGCGGCCCCTGCTGCAGGTGCCACGCGCGGCACTGCTCGATTACGCGCAACGGCAGGGACTGGACTGGCTGGAAGACCCCAGCAACCTCAGCGACGCTGCGGACCGCAATTTCCTGCGCCTGCACGTGCTGCCGCTGCTGCGCCAGCGCTGGCCCCATGCGGCTGCGGCGCTTTCCGGCAGCGCCAGCCACTGCCGGCAACTGCGCAGCCTGCTGGACGAGGAAGACCAGGAGCTGCTGGACCATGTGCAGGTTGCTGCACGCGTGTTGTCGGTGGAACGGCTGCACCAGCTTTCGCCACAGCGACGTGCCCGCGTGCTGCGACGCTGGGTGCTTTCGCATGGCGCTCCGCCGTTGCCGGCACGTGTGCTGGAACAGCTGGAACAGGAACTGCTGCCTGCGGCCATGGATGGCGGCGCACAGGTGCGCTGGCAACGGCAGGCCATTCGTCATTGGCGCGGGCACTGGTATCTGTTGCCCGCCGTGCTGCCGGCCCTTCCACGCGACTGGCAGATGGCCTGGGACGGCCGCGCCCCGTTGCCGCTGCCCGATGGCGGACAGCTGCAGCTGCTGCATGCCGCCGGCTTCGATATTCCGCTGCAGGTCCGCGGCCGCCGGGGGGGCGAGCGCATCCTGCTGCCGGGCCGCGGACATCGGCATGCGCTGAAGGACTGCCTGCAGCGCGAGCACCTGGCACCGTGGCGACGCGCGCAGCTGCCGTTGCTGTTTGCCGGCCAGGAGCTGCTGGCCGCCGCCGATGTGGTGCTGTCGGCCCCCCTGCAGGCATGGCTGGCCGAACGCGGCGCGCGATTGCAATGGCGACCAGGCGGCTGGTGAATTGATTCCCGCGCGCCACCCGTCCACACTTGCCACATGGCAAAGAAGTCCCCCGAAAACGAATCGCCGGTCGCCCGTTTCGAGCAGTCGCTCGAATCCCTGGAGCAACTGGTCGAACAGATGGAAACCGGCGAACTGAGCCTTGAAGCATCGCTCAGCGCCTACGAACGCGGCGTGGGCCTGTACCGCCAGTGCCAGCAGGCGCTGGAGCAGGCCGAACTGCGCGTGCGACTGCTGGCCGATCCGGCGCAGCCTGAGACGGCCGAACCGTTCGACCCACCGTCCCATGATGGCTGACGCCCGCTTCGCGCGCCTGCGCGATCGCATTGAAGGCCAGCTCGACGCCGCCCTGCCCTCGCCCGCCGAAGCGCCCATGCGCCTGCATCAGGCCATGCGCCATTCGGTGCTTGGCGGTGGCAAGCGCATGCGTCCGCTGCTGGTGTACGCCGCCGGTGCGGTATCCGGTGCCGACGAACATCGCCTGGATGCAGCGGCGATGGCGGTGGAACTGATCCACGCCTATTCGCTGGTGCACGACGACCTGCCCGCCATGGATGACGATGCCCTGCGCCGCGGCAGGCCGACCACCCACGTCGCGTTCGACGAAGCCACCGCCATCCTGGCTGGCGATGCACTGCAGGCACGTGCCTTCAGCCTGATCGCCGAGGCAGCGCTGCCGGCGGAGCTGCGCGTGGCGCTGTTGCAGACACTGGCGCAGGCGGCCGGCGCGGCGGGCATGTGTGGGGGCCAGGCACTGGATATCGATGCCACCGGCCAGCAGCAGTCGCTGCCGCAGCTCACCCGCATGCATGCATTGAAGACCGGCGCACTGGTCCGCGCGGCGGTGCGCATGGGCGCGCTGTGTGGTGGCGCATCGACGACGGAACTGGAGCGCCTGGACCGCTTTGCCGATGCGCTGGGCCTGGCCTTCCAGGTGCGCGACGACATCCTGGATGTTGAAGCGAGCTCCGAACAACTGGGCAAGACCGCGGGCAAGGACCAGGCGCAGGACAAGTCCACCTTCCCGGCCCTGCTGGGCATGCAGGGGGCGAAGGAAAAGCTGCGCGAGCTGAGCGCGATGATGAATGATGCCCTGTCCGGTCATGGCGAGGAAGCCGACGCGTTGCGCGCGCTGGGCCGGCTGGCTGTCGAACGCGATCATTGACATCAGCCGGGCAGAGCGTCCCCCTGTCCACGTAGTGCCGGGCTCTGCCCGGCAGCCCGGCCATCCCCCCGCATCACCCGGCAATCCACGCAACACGCGCACCGCCCCCCGAAAACAAGAACGCCCGGCAGTGCCGGGCGTCCTGGAATTGCAGGCAAGCGCGCTTTCTACTTGATCAAACGCAGCGTGAGCGGATAGCGGTAGGCTTCGCCATTGTTGCTGCGCACCGCCGCGATGATGGTCAGCACCAGTGCGGTGATGCCGACGATCAACATCAGCGGCACCGTGAGCAGGCCACCGATGCCCAACGTCACCACCGTCAGGATCCACAGCACCACGAAGATCGCCGACACGGTGATCGCGAAGTTCAGCGCTTCCTTGGCCTGGTCGGCAACGAAAGGCAGGGTGTCCTTCTTGACCAGCCAGATCACCAGCGGGCCGATGAAATAGCCCCATCCGCCAATCGCCGAAGACAACAATCCGCCCAGCAGCACCGACAGGTGCGCGAACATGGCCCATTGTTTCTCCTCTGCCGTGGGCCCTACCGAAACCGGCGGCGGCGGGGGTGGGGCACTGGCGTTCTCGAAATCACTCACGGAAGACTCCTCTCATCAGGTTTGGGTGGTCGGCGCGGCCCGCTCCCACGGGCCGACGCAGCGGCCCAAGATTACGTCAATACGGCGCTCAGTCGTTACCCGCCACCGTCATCCTTCCCACCAGGATGGATCCGGTGCGGATATGCGAACGCGGATCGACATCCGCCCCTACGGCCTCGATGGCCTCGAACATGCCGCGCAGGTTGCCGGCGATGGTGATGCCATCCACCGGGTACTGGATTTCGCCGTTCTCCACGCGGAAGCCACCGGCGCCGCGCGAATAATCGCCGGTCACCCCGTTGACACCCTGCCCCATCAGCTCGGTCACCAGCAGGCCGTTGCCCATCTGCCGGGCAATGCCGTGCAGGTCCAGCCCGGCGGCGCTGGCCGCCACCTGCAGGTTGTGCACGCCACCGGCGTTGCCGGTGGTCTGCAGCCCCAGCCTGCGCGCGGAGTAACTGCCCAGCACATAGCGCTGCAGCACACCGTCGCGTACCAGTGCGGACGCACGGGTGGCCACGCCATCGCCGTCGAACGCGGCCGAACGCAGGCCACGGCGCAGATGCGGCAGTTCGTCGATCTGCATCCACGACGGGAACAGCGCCTGGCCCACGCTGTCCAGCAGAAAGCTGGCCTGCCGGTACAGCGCGCCGCCGGATATCGCCGAAAGCAGGTGTCCCACCAGGCTGCGCGCCACTTCCGGGGCGAACAGCACCGGCATGCTGGACGTGGCCAGCGAACGCGGCTGCAGGCGCGCCACGGTACGTTCGGCGGCACGCACGCCCACGCCGGCCGCATCCTGCAGGTCCTCGCGCGCCAGGGCGCTGGTGTACCAGCCGTCACGCTGCATGCCATCGCCCTGGCCGGCGATCAGTGCCAGGCCCATCGAATGGTGCGTGCCGCGTTCGCGGCCGATGAAACCATGCGAGTTCGCGTACACCGACAGGCTCTGCGCGGTGGACACCGAGGCACCGTCGGAATTGCTGATGCGCGGGTCGGCAGCGCGTCCGGCCGCTTCGCAGGCCAGCGCCAGGTCGATGGCATCGGCGGCCTCCAGCGCCCACGGATGCCAGCTGTCCAGCTCCGGGAACTCGCGCGCCATCAGTTCCGGATCCGCCAGCCCGGCGGCGGCATCGTCCTCGGTATGGCGGGCGATCGCGCAGGCCTGTTCCACCGTGGCCGACAGACTGGCCGGCTGCAGGTCCGCGGTGCTGGCGCTGCCCTTGCGCTTGCCGAAGTACACGGTGACCGCGATACCGCGGTCGGCGGTGGATTCCACCGTTTCCACCTCACCCAGGCGCACGTTGACGTCCAGGCCGCGGTCCTCGCTGCAGGACACCTCGGCCTGGCTGGCACCCAGCCGCCGCGCGTGGTCGAGCAGTTGCCGGGAGATATCGGCCAGCTGTTCCATGCGGGCATGGGTGTCCACGACGGGTATCACTTCGGGGGCGATCACGTTCAATGCTTTATCCTGTTGCAGGTTGGACCCGGCGCTGCGCCGGGCGACGTATTGACGGAAGTAGGAACAGACGATGCGCGGACGCGACGAAGAAACCGGTGAATTCCACGACA
>JAFAFF010000250.1 GCA_023423605.1 Pseudomonadota bacterium | reverse complement strand
TGTCATGCTGGTGGCGATCGATCGGGCAGCGCGTACCAGCGAGGTCACCACGATCGCGCTGGATGGTGTGATCGCACTGATCTACCTGGGCCTGATCATGGCCATGCTGGTCACCCTGGCGCGCCTGCACCGGCGGCAGACCGCCGAAGCGGCCGAACGTGCCGAAGCCCAGGCGGCCGATGCGCGTGCCCGTGGGCCGGCGCAGCGTGGCGGCTGGATCGTACTGGCCCGGGTGGCAGGCAACATCGTGGTGGCCGCGGCCATCATCGCCGGCCTGCTGGGCTATCTGAACTTCGCCAAATTCGTGACCCAGCAGCTGGTGTGGGGCGGCGTGGTGCTGCTGGCGACGGGCCTGCTGCTGAAATTCACCGATGACCTGTGCACATGGTTGCTGCATCCGGACAGCCGCGTGGGGCGCACGGTGGTGCTCACCACCGGGCTGAGCGCGGCGCAGGTGGAGCAGGCCGGCGTGCTGCTGTCGGCGGTGTGCCGCATTGCGGTGATCGCGCTGGCGGTGCTGGGATTGGCGGCTCCATTCGGCAACCTGGGCTCGGTGCTGGGCAGCATCGAGTCGTTGTCCGAAGGCTTCAGCATCGGCGGCATCGAGCTGAAGCCGGGCAACATCGTGCTGGCGGTGGTGGTGCTGGCGGTCGGCCTGGCGGTGATGCAGGCCGTGCAGCGGTGGCTTGCCGATACCTACCTGCCGAAGACCGATCTGGACTTGGGGACGCGTAATTCGATCAGTACCGTGGCGCGTTACCTGGGCATCATCCTGGCGGTGCTGTGGGCGCTGGGCGCGCTGGGGATCGGCTTCGAAAGGCTGGCATTGGTGGTCAGCGCGCTGTCGGTGGGTATCGGTTTCGGCCTGCAGGCGATCACGCAGAACTTCGTCTCGGGGCTGATCCTGCTGGCCGAACGCCCGGTGAAGATCGGTGATTGGGTGAAGCTGGGCGACCAGGAAGGCGATATCCGCCGGATCAACGTGCGTTCCACGGAGATCATGGTGGGGGACAAATCGACGTTGATCGTGCCGAACTCCGAACTGATCACCAAGACCGTGCGCAACATGACGATGGGCAACGCGCAGGGACGGATCCAGGTGCAGTTCTCGGTGCCGTTGAACACCGATGTGGCAGCGGTGAAGCAGGTGCTGATGGATGCCTATGTGGCGCATCCGACGGTGCTGGAGGACCCGGCGCCGTCGGTGTTCATCGATTCGATCAGCAATGGCCAGGTGGCGATCAACAGTTTCGCCTATGTACCCAGTCCGCGGCAGGTATACGGAACGCGCAGCGAACTGTTCTTCACCCTGCTGCAGGCATTGGCGGCCAGGGGTATCGCGTTGTCGGCACCGACGGACATCCATCTGATCAGTGATGCGGCAAAGGGCACCGTTGCGCCTGCCGGGGAAGAGGGCCGCTGACGCAGCGTCGCCCTCTGGCAGTCCGGGGCCGGCCGGCGCGTGCAGCCAGCCGGCCCTGCGGTCAGCCGCGCGGACCGCGGCGCGAGGGCACCAGCGCGAAGGTATCCACCGCCAGCTTTTCGGCATGGTTCAACCAGGCGCGGATTTCCAGATCGTCCACTTCGTGGTCCAGGCCGAAACTCAGGTTGATGCGGCCGCTGGCATCGGGCTGCACCCATTGCTGGGCCAGCACCACCTGTCGCTGCGAGGACACCGCTTCAATCCAGAAACCACGCTGCGGCTGGGTGCTGGCCACCAGTTCCAGCATGTACTGGCCGGCGCGGGTGCGGCGTGCCTTGGCAGTGATCATCTGCGCCTGGCGCACGCTGGGACGCGGACCGTCGAACGCATCCAGCGCCGCATCCACTTCGATGCCGGTACGCAGATCGTCATCGCGGTACAACTTGATGCCGTTCTCGCGGTTGACCAGCAGCGCGCACCAGTCGCCGTCGGCCGAGCCGTCCTCGAATGCCGTGCAGCGGTCCACATAGGCCAGCGTGCTGTCCTTGTCGGCTTCGTCGAACTGGCGAGAGGTGTTTTCCAGGTAGACGGTCTTCAGCGCCCAGTCCTTGTCGTATTCCAGCAGCACCGGCGGCTGTACGTGCTGCACGCCGACCACCACCTGGTTGTCATCATCGATACGCAGGGCGCGCGTCGGCTCGCCCAGCCACAGCGAGCGCGCGAAGGCGAGGTATTTCGGATAGTCGCGGCCATTGTCGCGGCGCACGGCCACGCTGGCACTTGCCGGACGCTGCGGATCCAGCAGCGAACGGCCGAAGCCGATGCGCTGGATGGCCGGGTCCAGCAGACTGAGCAGGGTGGCACCGCTGTCCAGGGTGGTGGCATCGTCCACCTTCAGCTGCCGCGGCTCGATGCCGCTGCCCATGAACAGCAGCAGGTTCTCCCGGTCCTGGCGCGCAAGCACGTGGCTGAGATCATTGGGCATGGCCAGGTGATCGGAAGACACGACGATCAGCGTGTCCTTGCCGTGCGGGCTGGCCTGGATGCGTGCGACCAGCTGTGCGATCAGGCGGTCGGTGCACTTGAGCGCGTTGAGCAGGCCGATGTTGCCGTGAGGACTTTCGTAGCGTTCGTTCTTGCAGGCCACCGGAAGGTGGCCGGCGGGGTGATGGGTATCCATCGTCAGCGTGGTCAGCATGAACGGTTCGCCGGCGCGCGACAGCTGTTCGAAACGACGGTAGGCGGTATCCAGCAGCACGTCATCGTGGACGCCCCATGCCGAATAATGGATGCGACCGATCTTCTTCTGCTGCTTGAACCAGTCCAGGTCGTGCACTTCGTCGAAGCCATGGGTGGCCAGGAACTGGCCCTTGCCGGCGAACTGGCCGTTGGCGCCGCCCAGGTAGTGGTTGGTATAGCCCTGCTGTTTCAAGTAATCGCCCAGGCAGACCGCCTTGGGCAGGAAGGCGCCCATCCGCCCCATGCTGTTTTCATCACCCTGGGCGGTGGTCAGCGGCACGCCGCACATGGAAGCCACCAGGCCGGCGATGGTCCAGCCGCTTCCTTCAGGCGAATCCAGGCCACGCACATCCAGCGACCGCGCCGCCAGGCGGTTCAGGTTGGGCATCAGCCCGGGAAACACCGATTCGTCCAGATAGGTGCGTTCCAGGCTTTCGCCGTAGATCCAGACAATGTTGCGCGGACGCTGCAGCGGCTGGGTGGGAACCTGGTATTCGGGAGCGATCTGCGCGAAATCCACCGGGCGCAGCTGGTAATACAGGCGCTGGCCGTCGGCGAACAACGGGCTGACCAGGATCGCAGCCAGCCACAGGCTGGCGAAGCCGGTGAACCAAAGCGTGCCGTGCCCGTCGCGGCGCCAGCGCTTGACGCGGGCCAACAGCAGCGGCGACAGCGAGACCAGCAACAGCACGACATAGCCGGCGATGACCCGCTTGAAGTCGGAAACGCCGGCACCTTCCATGTCGGCGCCGAGGTGATAGAGCGTTGCGGCATTCAGGCCGTCGCCGGACAACTGGTCGATGGCCCACCAGCTGCTCAGCGCGACCAGCAGCAGCGACAGCAGTCCGGCTTTCCACCACAGCCACTTGCTGGATACCAGCAGCAGCCAGACAAGAGCGAACAGGGTAAGCAGCAGGATCCAGAGCATGGGCAGGCCGGCAGTAAAGAAGGTGGTGCTGGACGTCGTACCGACGCGTGTCCAGTGGACCGGCCTGCCAACCACAACTGCATGACAGGCCGATGACCGGATCATGCCTGCACGAACCTGACTGAAATGTTTTGCCGAATGCGACAAAAGGCGCGTTGTCGTCAGTTTTGTGAATTCGATGTGAAATCGATGCCGATCCCACGCTGGCCGGATGCGGTGGGGCCGGGGTTTCCATGCACCCGCCAGCAGCGCCATGCGCCGGCAGCCGATTCTGGATCGGCTACGCCATGATCGGCTGCCGGCGGGCCTTTCAGCGGTGTCCGCGTTCCTCGTGGGCGCGGGCGCGGCGATCGAACAGCAGGGCGCTGAGGATGATGCCCAGGCCCAGGAACACCCCGATCAGCATCAACAGCATGGCGATGGCCGGATAGCCGAACAGGTGCACGCCGGTGTCGATCTTCATCATCAGTGCCGAGGCGAGGATCAGTGCCGCGGTGACGATGCCGGCCGAGACGCGGTTGGCGATCTTCTGCAGGTTTTCCATCAGGCGGGATTCCTCCAGCCCGGTCACCTTCATCTGCAGCCGGTTCTCGGCGAGCAGGGCCAGGATGTCGGTGATCTTGCGCGGCCCGACGCGCACCAGTTCCTGCACCTCCATCGCCTCGCTGGCCAGGTTGGCCATCGACAGCGATTTCTTCAGCCGTGCCTTCATGACGTGCTGCAACTGGCGTTCGACGATGCGCCGGGTGTCCAGGGTGGGCGACAGCAGCCGGCAGACGGTTTCCAGGTTGAGCAGCGCCTTGCCAATCAGGCTCAGTTCTGGCGGGGTGCGCAGTCCGCATGCGGTGGCGATGCGGACCATGTCCAGCACCACGCGGCCTTCGGAATAATGGTTGCTGGCTGCATAGCGCGCGATCATCTGTCCGGTCTCGCGCAGGTAGCGTTCCTCGTCGTAGGACTCCAAGCGGGTGCTGATGGCGATGATTTCGTCGGCGACCTCTTCGCCGCGACCGTCCACGGCGGCGAACAGGATCTTCAGCAGGCGCTCGCGCAGGCGCGGTGGCATGTGCGCGACCATGCCCAGGTCGAAGATGGCCAGGCGGCCGTCGTCGGTGACGCGCAGGTTGCCCGGATGCGGGTCGGCATGGATTTCGCCATGCACGAAGATCTGATCCAGATAGCCGCGGATCAGCGCGGCCGCCAGCGGGTCCATCGACTGTTCGGTACGACGTACGGCAGGAATGGCGTCCACGCGCACGCCACTGGCCAGTTCCATCGTCAGCACGCGGTTGCTGCAGTAATCCCAGATCGGCTGCGGTACCCACAGCGACTTGAACGGACGCAGGTGCTGGCCGAAACGCTCCAGGTTCTCCGCTTCAGCCTGGTAGTCCAGTTCCTGCATCAGGGTCTTGGAAAACTCGTTGAGCCAGTCGCGCAGGCGCACCCGACGGCCGATCTGGGTGAGGTGATCGGCAGCCAGCGCGAAGCTGCGCAGCGCTTCCAGGTCCGAGCGCAGCTGCGCGGCGACTTCCGGCTTCTGTACCTTGACCGCGACCTCGCGACCATCGCGCAGGGTGGCGCGGTGGACCTGGGCGATCGACGCGCAACCCAGCGGTTCCGGGTCGAAGCTGGCGAACAGCGTGCCCACCGGCGCGCCCAGTTCGGTTTCGATGATGTGGTGGATGCGCTCCACCGGCAGTGGCGCGACCTTCTCCTGCATGCGTTCGAGCGCGGTGGCGAACTCCGGCGGCACCATGTCCGGGCGCGTGGACAGCATCTGGCCCAGCTTGACGAAGGTGGGTCCCAGCGCTTCCAGGTCTGTCACGAACTGGTCGGGATTGCCGTCCGGCGGCACGTCGTGCGCGCTCCAGGTATCCAGGTTCATGCCCGAGAACACGCCGGAATGGCGATAGCGCAGCAGCAGCTTCAGGATCTGGCTGCGGCGGTTCATCCCGGTGACCAATGGCGGGGTGGCGGGCGCGACGGGCGGATTGTTCAAGCAGGACTCCGCAGGAAAGCAGGAGGCCCAGTGTGGCGGTGGAAAGGTGGTGGATGGGTGAATCCGCAGGTGTCTTCCGCGATTCACGCCGGATCGGTCAGAATCCGCTCCATCGCCCCCTCTCCCATGGATGCCTGATGGCCGGTGCCAGCCTGTTTACCCTGCTCGACGACATCGCCGCGCTGCTGGACGATGTGGCGGTGCTCACCAAGGTGGCGGCCAGGAAGACCGCAGGCGTCCTGGGCGATGACCTGGCCCTCAATGCGCAGCAGGTCACCGGGGTCAGCGCCAACCGCGAACTGCCGGTGGTATGGGCGGTGGCGAAGGGCTCGCTGGTCAACAAGGCGATCCTGGTGCCGGCGGCGCTGGCGATCAGCGCGCTGGAAGCCTGGTTGCGCTCGCGCGGATACAACGTGCCGCTGATCGTGCCGTTGATGATGCTGGGCGGTGGGTTCCTCTGCTACGAAGGCGTGGAGAAACTGGCCCATCGCTTCCTGCATCCGGCCGAAGAGGACCAGCAGAAGCAGGTTGAACGTCGCCAGGCGCTGGCTGACGGCGCGGTGGACATGGTGGCCTGGGAAAAGGACAAGATCAAAGGCGCGATCCGCACCGATTTCATCCTGTCGGCGGAGATCATCGTGCTCACGCTGGGCGTGGTGGTCGGTGCCGCGTCCGGATTCGTCGAGCAGCTGGCGACGCTGGCGGTGGTGGCGCTGGCGATGACCGCGTTCGTCTACGGACTGGTGGCCGGCATCGTGAAACTGGACGACGCCGGCCTGTACCTGGCGCGCAAGGGGGGCGCGCGCGCTGCGCTGGGGCGCCTGTTGCTGGCGGGGGCGCCGTGGCTGATGAAGTTCCTGTCGGTGGCGGGCACGGCGGCGATGTTCCTGGTGGGAGGCGGCATCCTGGTGCACAACGTGCCGGCGCTGCATCACTGGGTGCTGGAACATGGCGGCGAGGGGCAGTGGGCGTGGCTGGTCAATGCGCTGGCCAACGTGCTGGTGGGCATGGTGATCGGCGCGGTGGTGCTGGGCGCGGTGACCCTGGTGCAGAAGCTGCGCGGCAAACCGGCGCATTGACCGGGCGACGGTGCGGGGAAAAACGGTGGGAGAAAAACCCACCAGGCAACAAACTGGCCAGTAGACAAACTGGCCAGGAAACAAAGCTGGCCAGGAGACAAAGCTGGTCAGGAGACAAAGCTGGTCAGGAGACAAAGCTGGCGGTGGGTGACGACCGTTGGTCGTCACCGGACCACCAGCAGCGTGACGACCAACGGTCGTCACCCACCAACACACTTGTCCCCACCAACAGGCTTGTCCCTACCAACAGACTTGTCTTCACTGACATGTTGGCCACCACCAACAGGCTTGTCATCCACCGGTGGCCGACATCATCCGGCAGTATTGGCGGCGTGCACGCGGTTGCGGCCCATCCGCTTGGCTTCGTAGAGCGCGGCATCGGCACGCTGCAGCAGGCTTTCCGGCGTGTCCTCACGCTGTATCTGCGCCAGCCCGGCGCTGAAATGCACCGGCACGCGCTTGTCCTGTACGGTCAGCACGCGCTGGGCAAGTGAACGCTGCAGCCGCTGCAGGGTGGTCATGGCATCGGCACCCGGGGTATCCGGCATCACCAGCACGAACTCATCGCCGCCCAGGCGCGCCACGCTGTCGCTGGCGCGCAGCAGCAGCGTGCATACGGCAACGAAGTGGCGCAGCACGGCATCGCCGCCGGCATGCCCATGCAGGGTGTTGGTCTGGCCGAATTCGTCCAGGTCGATCACCGCCACTGCCAGCGCGCCGCCATCGCGGCGGGTGCGCTCCCGTTCGGCGCGCAACAGGTCATCCAGTCCGCGGCGGTTGAGCGCGCCGGTGAGCGCGTCGGTACGCACCAGGTCGCTGACTTCCCGCAGCTCCTGTTCCAGCTGCGCGATGCGCTCGCTGGCCACGTCCACTTCACGGCGCGCGCTGTCCAGGTGGTCGCGCGCCTGCGCGGCCTGCTGCTGCACGCGCGCGGTGTCCTGCATCATCGTCTGCAGCAGTTGGGTGAGATCGGCGATGCTGCGCGCCTCACGCAACGCCAGCGAGTAGCTGCCGATCCGGTCGTGGTACTCACCGGTGTGTGCCGCCATTCCATCCAGCTGTTGCACGAATTCGCCCATCAGCCCGCGCATGGCCGACTTGGAATCGGCGATGCCCTGTTTCAGCAGGCTCTGGCGGTAGATCACCTGGCGAAGCTCGTTGCGCGCGCGTTCCACCGAGGCGGTGTCCAACGGGCCGGCCAGCAGCTGGCGCACCGCGCCGATCTGGCCGTGCAGCCATGCACCGTCATCCAGCAGCTCACTGATGTTTTCCAGCAGCAGGTCGAACAGCCCGAGCAGCAATGCATCGCGTTCCTGCCAGGCTTCGCTGCGCACGCCGACCTGGTGGCCCAGCTCGCGCAGGCCTTGTTCCAAGGCGTCCAGTGGCTGTCCCGGCTGCCACTGCCGCCACGCTACCGCCTGGCGCACCGCCATGTCGCGCAGTTCAGGATCGTGCTGCAGCAGACCGGCCACCGTGATGCCCAGCACCTGGCGCAGCTGTTCGCGCAGGCGTTCGCTGGATGGCTGCGCATCCGGCGGGTGCTGTTCGATGGTGCGGATGTACTTGTCGATCAGCTGCCGCATGGCGCGGCCGTAACGCGGCCAATCCTGTTCGGCCTGCGCCGAACGCAGGCGGTCGCCCATGTCGCCGAGTTCGCCCGGCAGCGTGGCCATGCCATCGGCGAAGGCGGACAGCAGCGCGGACGGTTCTTCGGTGACGGCGAAAATCTGCTGCAGGCTGCGGCCGTCGCCACGCGGCGTGGCTGCGTCCGCTACGGAGGTCGCGCGCCCCTGTGCCCGGAGCCCGGGCAGGTTGCCAGGGGCGGGGCGGGAGATGTCGCGGTCCGTCATGCGGGGGATCCAGGGGGCGGGGAGGATGACAGCATATCGGCGTTGCCGCGAAGGGCTTTATACCGCGCCGGCCAGGATCATGGCGGGATGGCGTGTTGCCGGGCAGGGCCCGGCATTGCGAGGGTGCGGAATGGGGGTGCTGCCCGGCAGGGCCCGGCAGAACCCGGTGCGTCGTGGTTCAGTTGGCCAGGGCCAGGTCATCCATCATCGCGCGCAGGAAACGCGCGGCTTCGCCGCCGGTGGCAGCGCGATGGTCGAACGTCACCGACAGCGGAATCACCTTGTGCGCTTCCACGCCGCCCATCACCGGTGTCATCTGGTGGCGGGCACGCCCGGCACCGACGATGGCCACGCACGGCGGCACCACCACCGGAGTGGCATAGCGGCCGGCGAACATGCCGAAGTTGGACAGCGAGATGGTGTAGCCGCTGAGTTCCGAGGCGGCGATGGCACGCGATTCCACCTGTTCGCGCAGGCGGTTCACGCCTTCGCGGATGCCGCGCGCGTCGAGCATGTCGGCATTGCGCAGCGCCGGTACGAACAGGCCGTCATCGGTATCCACGGCGATACCCACGTCCACGTGCGCATGCAGGGTGCGGGTCAGAGCTTCGCCATCGAACCAGGCATTCATCGCCGGCACCTTCTGGCTGGCGGTGACGATGGCGCGCACCAGGCGGGCGGTGACATCGTTGCCGGGCTGCCAGGCATGGATGTCGGCGTCGTCGTTGAGCGTGGTCGGCACGACCTTGCTGTGTGCATCGGCCATCACCCGCGCCATGTTGCGGCGAACGCCCTTCAGCGGCTCCGGCTGGCCCTTGGCGGCCACGCCAGGCGGCTGTGTGCGCATCGGCTTGCCGGCAGCGGACATCGGCGCGCGCTGGCTCTCCATGCGCGGAGCCGGCGCTGCCACCGCGGGAGCCGGCGTGGCAGCGGCCGCAGCCGGTGCCGCACCCACCCGGGCGCTGCCATCGGCCGCGGCCTGCTTGACGTCGGCCATGGTCACTGCACCGTCGGCGCCCGTCGCGCGCACGCGGGCCAGGTCCACGCCCAGCTTGCGGGCCATCGCGCGCACTGCCGGTACGGCCTTGACGCCACCGACGGCCACCGCCTGTTCGGCGTGTACGGTATTGGAGCTCTGCATCGCGCCGACCACGGTACCGGCGTCGTCGCGTTCGCCTTCGGCCTTGATCGCACCGCCCTCATCGGAGGCGACCACCTTGTCCGGCTGCGCCGGCGCCGGCTGCCCGGTGCTCGGTGCGGCCGGGGCGTGCCCGTGCTGGTGGCCGGTATCCTGGCCATCGGCGCGCTGTGGCATGTTCGGGTCCACTTCGAAGCTGGCCAGCACCGCGCCGGTGGGAATGATGTCGCCCGCGGCGCCGGAAAGCTTCAGCACCTTGCCCGATACCGGCGAGGGTACTTCCACCACCGCCTTGGCGGTCTCCATCGAGACCAGCGGCTCATCCAGCTTGATCGTGTCGCCTTCCTTGACGAACCATTCCACGATGGTCGCGTCCGGCAGGCCTTCGCCCAGGTCGGGCAGGTTGAAGTTCTTGGTCTGGCTCATGTGCGGTTCTCTTCCAGCAGTTCCAGTTCGTGGGCCGGCAGCCAGCCCGTCGCGCCGTTCGCGCGCTCGGACCACCACCAGCCCCCATGTTCGTGGTGCAGTCGCACCAGTTCGCCACTTTCCACGTCCAGCTCGCGGGCATCGTAATCGCGCAGCGCTTCGGCGTGGCCATCATCCAGCAGCTGCAGCCACGCCACCGGTGCCCAGCCCGCACGTCCATCGGAGGTGCGGACCCAGGCGAACGCCGGCCATTCTTCGTCGCGTACGCCGACTTCGACGATCTGGCCGGCGCGGAACCGGAGCGGGTTGGGGTACTGGCTGCGGTACGGGCCGAGAAGACGGGCCCGCACGTCAGCCTGCCGCAACCGCACGCTTGGCGGCCGTCACGATCCGGTCGACGCTGGGCAGGTACTTCATTTCCAGGCGGAACAGCGGGATGTGGGTGTCGTAGCCGGTCACGCGTTCGACCGGTGCCAGCAGGTCGTACAGCGATTCCTCGGCCAGCCGTGCGGCGATCTCCGCGCCGAAGCCCGCGGTCTTCGGGGCCTCCTGCACGATCACGCAACGGCCGGTCTTGGCGACCGATTCGGCGATGGTGGCGAAGTCCAGCGGGCGCAGCGTGGCTACGTCGATGACCTCCGCGCTGATGCCTTCGCCAGCCAGCTTGTCGGCCGCTTCCAGCGCTTCCTTCACCTGTGCGCCCCAGGTCACCAGGGTGACGTCGGTGCCGTCGCGCAGCACGAAGCACACGTCCAGCGGCAGCGCTTCGCCGTCATTGGCGACCACTTCCTTGTACTGGCGGTAGATGCGCTTGGGCTCCATGTAGATCACCGGATCCGGCTCGCGGATCGCCGCCAGCAGCAGGCCGTAGGCGCGCTGCGGCGAGGATG
>JAFAFF010000238.1 GCA_023423605.1 Pseudomonadota bacterium | reverse complement strand
CATCCGCATGATCAACCGCCTGGAAGAGCCCAGCGGTGGCCGCCTGTTGATCGGCGGCGAAGACGTGACCGCGCTGGATACCGATGGCCTGCGCACGCTGCGTCGCCGCATCGGCATGATTTTCCAGCATTTCAACCTGCTGTCGTCGCGCACCGTGGCCGACAATGTCGCCTTTCCGCTGGAACTGGCCGGCACCCCGCGCGCGCAGATCGATGCGCGGGTAGCCGAACTGCTGGCAACGGTGGGCCTGCAGGCGCATGCGGACAAGTATCCGGCGCAGCTGTCCGGCGGCCAGAAGCAGCGCGTGGGTATCGCACGCGCGCTGGCCACCCGTCCGCAGATCCTGCTGTGCGATGAAGCCACCAGTGCGCTGGACCCGCAGACCACCGCCTCGGTGCTGGCGCTGCTGGCGAAGATCAATCGCGAACTTGGCCTGACCATCGTGCTGATCACCCACGAAATGGATGTCATCCGTCGCGTCTGCGACCGCGTAGCGGTGCTCGATGCCGGTCATCTGGTGGAAACCGGCCCGGTCACCGATGTGTTCCTGCATCCCCGGCATCCGACCACCCGCCGTTTCGTCAGCGAATCCGAACATGTGGACGAAGGCGAACTACACCGCGACTTCGATGCGGTGGCCGGGCGCATCGTGCGCCTTACCTTCCTTGGCGGCGATACCTATGAACCCTTGCTGGGGCGCATCGCACGCCAGACCGGGGTCGATTACAACATCCTGTCCGGCCGCATCGATCGCATCAAGGACACGCCCTATGGCCAGTTGATCGTGTCGCTGGTAGGGGGAGATCAATCCGCCGCGCAGGCCGAATTCGTTGTTGCCGGTGTGCATGTGGAGGAGCTGCGTCGATGATCATGGCTACGGCAGGCGGCTTCTTCCGTCACCTGGATGCAGGCAAGTGGGCCGACATCGGCCAGGCAACCATCGATACCCTGTTGATGCTGGCAGGTTCCTTGCCGCTGACGCTCGCCATCGGCCTGCCGCTGGGCGTGCTGCTGTACCTGTTCGGTTCGCCGCAGATGCGGCGTCGGCCGGTGCTGTATGGCGTGCTTGCGCTGCTGGTGAACCTGCTGCGGTCGGTGCCGTTCATCATCCTGATGATCGTGCTGATTCCGGTGACGCTGGCCATGATGGGCACTTCGCTGGGGGTGCGTGGTGCCATCGTGCCCCTGGTGATTGGCGCTGCGCCGTTCTATGCGCGGTTGGTGGAAACCGCACTGCGCGAAGTTGACCGTGGGGTGATTGAAGCCAGCCAGGCGATGGGGGCTACCACGTGGCAGCTGGTCACGCGTGTGCTGCTGCCCGAAGCCCGTCCGGGCCTGATTGCCGGCGCGACCGTGACCACGGTGGCGCTGGTCGGCTTCACCGCGATGGGCGGCGCGATCGGCTCCGGTGGACTGGGCGATCTGGCGTTCCGCGATGGTTATCAGCGCTCGCATACCGATGTGGCGCTGGTCACTGTGGTGTTCCTGCTGATACTGGTGCAGCTGTTGCAGATGCTGGGAGACCGGCTGGTCGCCCATTACTCACGTAGATGAGCAGGTGACCGGCGTCCTGGCGGTGGCCTGAGGCGTTATCGGAGATGGGTTGGCCCGTCCCGCCATGGCCCAGTCTGGGCACGGAATCGTTGCTGCCAGGCTGACCCGGATAACTGGACCGTGGGGGCGACATGCTGGCTGGAATCGCCGGGCAGAAAGCGGATGCTGATCGTGTTCCTGCGTCAATCAATGATCAACATCGGATCGAGTGACGCCAGGAACCTGAAACTCAGCGCTTGTTGGGTACTTCGAATCCCAGCCGATCCACCTGGTTGCGGCGCTGCGGCACGCGCTTGAGCTTGTCGGTATTCACCCCATACTCGTCGCGAAGGCGTTCGGCCAGCTGCTTGTACAGGCCGTTGTCCATGTCCGGCTGGCGCGCAAAGATCCAGGCCATCTCGCGGCCGGGATAGCCGATCAGCGCCCAGGAATAATCCGGAGCCACTTCCAGCACGCGGGAGTTGGTGGGGACCACGCGGTAGAACCAGGTCCGCCAGTCGTGGTTGCCGCTGTCCTCGTCCACGCTGGCACGTGCCTTGATTTCCTCTACCGGTTCATCAAAGCCGTCGCGATAGCGATAGACGATGCCGACCTTCTGAGCGTCGCGCAGGGTGTATTCGTTGACGCTGGCGACATGGCCGCGTTCGATGAAATTGGGCACGCGGCCGATCACATACCAGGTGCCCATGAAGCGCTGCAGATCGACCGGTGCATCCGGGTCGCCACGATCAGTCGACGCCGTGGGCGCGGAGGGGGCGGCAGGGGCCGCTGCGGCCAGCACAGGGACCGCCAGCAGGGCGGACAGCAGGAGGGCGCAGAACGGTCGGGTCGAAAGCATGGTGCAGCGGGCTCCGGGAGGGACGTGCCCCAGCATGGTCGAATGCGCGCGAGGGATTCGTCAATGGTGTCCTGTCGGGGAATTCATTGCTGGCAGTCGCAGCTCATGAGAAGCGCGGCCGGCACAGTACGTCCATCGTCCTCGTCCCTTCCGGAGAATCGCCATGACCCGTCCGTCGCGCGCCGCCGTTCCCGCTGATCGACATGTCCCGGACCCCCGCATGCTGCGCGGCGTCCGTCACCTGGCGCTGGCCGGGCTGGCGCTGGTGATGGTCTGGCCTGCCGCGCGCGGCAGCAGCGCATGGCTGGGCTGGATGCCGTTGTGGCTGGTGGGCATGCCGTTGGCCGCCTGGTGGGCGCTGCTGCGGTTTCCGTTGCCGCGCTGGCAGCGCCGCCGGGTGCAGGCCCGTCGCCGCGTCCAGCGCGGGGCGAAGCTCCGCGCGGCATTGCTGGCGATGTCCCTGCAGCGGCCGGCCTGACCTTCGACACGGGGGCGGCGGCGCGCGGTGTGCTAGCGTTCGGCAGCTTATGACTGCCAGGAACCGCAATGTCACGATTCGCCTCCGCCTGCCTGCTGGCCGGCATGATGACCGCAGCCCCGGTGGGCGTCGCCATGGCCGCTGAAACCGC
>JAFAFF010000183.1 GCA_023423605.1 Pseudomonadota bacterium | reverse complement strand
GGATACGCAGGCCCATGACGAGCTGATGCTGCGCCTGCTGGATCATCCGGCTACGGTATGCGCGTTTGCGTTCCGGTTGGGCGACGCCGCGCGGCGTGCAGCGAACGCGCTGCAGTCGAACCCCCGTTACCGTTTTTCCGGCTTGCAGCTGGGCTGGATTGGATTCGGCGCGCGCGGGGCTGCCGCGCAGGGCTGGCAGGCAACGCGCAGCCTGGGGCGCGGCTACCAGCCGCTTGGCAGCAACAGCGGCGCACTGGACGCGTTTTACCGTGGCAGCGTGCGCAGCGAATGTGGCGTGGGCCGCCAGGTGGCGCAGCTGGCGACACAGCGCGAACTGCATGGCGATACGGGTTTCGATGCAGCCTTCGGCAACGATGAGCTGGGCATTGGCACCTTCCTCACCCTGCATGACACCAACAGCATCCTGCTCGGCGCGCACGCCGGTGAGCTGTTCCCCGATGGCAAGGCGGTGCGCACATCGGCGATGGGGCGGCAGGCGTTCATGGGCGTGCCGGGTTACATCACCCATGCGTTCGGGCGTGACACGCTGGATGATCTGAACAACCAGGCCGAAAATTTCATCGTCGTGGACGTTGGGGCGGATGCCGCCGCCGCGCTGCAGGCGCACGGCGGGCTGGCATGGTACGACCAGCGCAACCGGATGCTGTGGCAGCTGTCGCGGCAGATACCACGGCGTGGCGTGCGCTTCTTCGAACGCCTGCTGGACGAGCGCGATGTGGCGCTGCGCGCTTCGTTGAACGATGAGGAAAGCGGGATACTGCAACGCATGCAGGTACTTCTGGACGATCCGTTCTACCGGCAGTTCCTGATTTACGTGCATCCACGCGGTATAAAACCCATTGGCCACCACATCGTCCGCCTGCTGGACCGTAATCCGCGTACGCCGTTCGAGGTGGAACTGACGGTGCACAACCTGCACACCACGCTGTACCGACGCTGGCAGCAGGCCCAGTTGGACCACTGCGCAGCCTCGGGCATGCCAGGCAGCCTGACTTCCGATTCCGGGCCGGGCGGTGTTGTCCGCCACGACCTCCCAACGCAAAGGTGAAAAGATGGATATTGCAATGATCGGCCTGGGCCGCATGGGCGCGAACATGGCCCAGCGACTGCAGCGTGGTGGGCACCGCGTGGTGGGTTACGACCCGATGGAGCCGGCGCGTTCGGTGGCTGCCGCCGCCGGGCTGGAAACGCGGGCGTCGCTGGCCGAGGCCGTCGAAGCGCTGCCGGTGCCGCGCGTGGTATGGCTGATGGTGCCGTCCGGCGATACCGTGGACCAGACCCTGGCGCAGCTGGTGCCGCACCTGGCCGAAGGCGACGTGGTGATCGACGGTGGCAACTCCAATTATCAGGATTCGATGCGGCGCGCCCGCTCGCTGGCCGACGATGACATCTTCTATCTGGATTGCGGTACCAGCGGTGGGGTATGGGGCCTGCAGGAAGGCTACAGCCTGATGATCGGTGGCGATGCCGACACGGTGGAGCGGCTGGCGCCGATCTTCCAGGCGTTGGCACCGGCGGCGGACCGCGGTTGGGCGCGGGTGGGTCCCAGTGGTGCAGGCCATTACACCAAGATGATCCACAACGGTATCGAGTACGGAATGATGCAGGCCTATGCCGAAGGCTTCGCGCTGATGGAACGCAAGCAGGAGATGCAGCTGGACCTTGCGCAGGTGGCCGAGGTGTGGCGACACGGCAGCGTGGTGCGTTCGTGGTTGCTGGACCTGAGCGCGCAGGCGCTGCAGCGCAATCCATCGCTGGACGGCATCGCGCCGTATGTGTCCGATTCCGGCGAAGGCCGTTGGACGGTGGCCGAAGCGATCGCGCTGGATGTGCCGGCGCCGGTGATCACGCTGTCGTTGCTGGAGCGCCTGCGTTCGCGCGAAGCCAATTCATTCACCGACCGCCTGCTGGCGGCGATGCGCAACGAATTCGGCGGCCATGCGGTGAAACCGCGTTGACCTTCGTATCGTAGAGCGGGGCTCTGTCCCGCTGCGCGATAAGCCCCAGCCGGGCAGAGCCCGGCTCTACGTCACAGCATCATGCGACGGCCTTCGCGGGCGCTGGTGCGCCCAGCATCCAGCAGCTGCATCAACTGGCGCGCCTGCGCCGGCGTGACTTCGGGGTCGTCCTCGCCACGAATGGCGGCGGCAAACCGCGTATACAGGCGCCGGTAATCACCGGGCAGGTTGTCCACTGTTTCCCGCTGTTGCGCGCCGGCGTCATCCCACCAGGTGCGCTGACCATGGTGCGGGTCCAGTCCCCATCCCGGCGCACCCGGAGCAAAACCCGCCGCCAATTGCGCTTCCTGCACGTCCAGGCCGTGCTTGGTCCAGCTGCCGTGCGTGCCATGCACGGCGAAACGTGGTGACGCTGCTGCAACCAGCGAGCCGGCGTGCACGATGGCGCGCATGCGCGGGTAATGCAGTACCGCGTGCAGGTAGTCGGTGCCGCCGTCGCCACGCTGGCAGTCCAGATCGGCATCGATGGCCTGCGGCCAGCCGAACAGCTGCAGCATCTGGTCCAGCAGATGCGGGCCAAGGTCGTACCACACGCCGCTGCCGGGAGCATCGCGTTCGCGCCAGCGGTCGCGCACCTGTGGACGGAAGCGATCGAAATGCGAATGGCATTCAGCGATCTGACCGAGCGTACCGGTCTGCAGCAGCGCGCGAAGGGTAAGGAAATCGGCGTCGAAACGACGGTTCTGGAATACCGTGGCCACGCGTGCGTTTGCTTCGGCGGCGTCCAGGATGTGGGCTGCCTCCGCGTCATCCAGCGCGAAGGGCTTGTCCACCAGCACATGCTTCCCGGCCTCCAGTGCGGCCAGCGCCAAGGGCGCATGCAGATCGTTCGGGGTGGCGACCACCACCGCGTCGATGGCGGGGTCGTCGAATACCTGCACCGGGTCCGCGCATACGCGCACGTCGGTGAATTGCCGGCGCAGTTCATCGCGCCGCGAACTGACCACGCTGTGCAGCGCCAGTCCGGGGGTGTGCTGGATGAGCGGTGCATGGAAGACCCGGCCGGCCATGCCATAGCCGATCAGGGCGATCTGCAGCGGGGGGAGGATCATGGCGCGCTCCACGCGGTGGGGGAGGCCAGCCTAACCTGCGCTGGCGGTGCCGGAAAACCTGAACGGTACACCCGCGGGTGGGGTGGTTCACCCCGGCGTGACGGCGTCCGCACGCGAACTGGACAGTGGCTGCGGGACACTTCGTCCACCAACGAAGGAGACACGCACGATGAAGACCAATGCAAAGCTGCTGACCGCGACCATCGGCCTGGGCATGCTGCTGGCGGCTCCGCTGGCCATGGCCAATGATCCTGTCCGCAAGGATGCCCAGCATGCCGATCACAAGCGCGACTCCAACGAGCCGGTAACCGATACCTGGATCACCACCAAGGTGAAGGGTGATCTGCTGGTCAGCGAAAGCACCCCGGGTCGTGACATTTCAGTGGAAACCGTCAATGGCGTGGTGACGCTGTCGGGCACCGTGGCCACCAAGCAGGAGCATGACGACGCGATCGCCAAGACCAAGATGATCAAGGGCGTGAAGAGCGTCAATGCATCCGGCCTGAAGTTCACCGGTAGTCGCTGATTCCCGGCTGCAGATTGTGGGACGACGGGGCGCCCTTGGGGCGCCCCGTTTTTTGGGTGATGAACGGGGCGCATCATCGATTTCTGACTGTGCAGCAGGAAAAAGCGGCGCACCATCCCGGCCCTTTCCAAGGAGCCATCAATCATGCCGTACGTTTCCATTTACGTGCCCGCACTTCAGCGGCTTTTGCTGCCGACCATGGCAGATCCTGTGACGCAGAACGCCAGGGCCAGAGAGATCCGGCTGGCCGACGTCGGTAATGCGTCACTTCCGGAAGACAGGCCGCTGGCCGACGACGAGCCGACGACCGGATGGAATCTCCGGCGAACAGGTGCCGGCCTGGTGCTGTTGGCAGCCGGTTGCTGTATCGCGTACTGGACGTTCGGCCGGTCCATTTTTGTTCCGGGATCACGACATTCTGCCGTGCCGGTTGATCGCCCCTCCGATACGCGGATCATTGACTGGGCCAGTTTCGATCAGATGATGCGGAGGTCCTGGGGCTGAGGCTATTGACGGACGCCGCGCACGTTGCACTATAGTGGAGCGTGCCGCGCCGGCATGTCGTGATTGGCGTGCGCCGGTGCAGGGAAGAGGGCGTTCAAGGGGAAAGCCGATGCAGGAAGCCGGGGTGGGGCCATGGCGGTGAAAGCTCAGGAACTGGGCAACCTGCGGATACTGCTGGTGGAAGATTCGCCGGCAGACGCCGAACGTGTCGCCGCGCTGATACGCGAGGCCGGCATGCTGGCCAGTTTCGAGCGCGTGCAGGATGAAGTGCAGTTGCAGGCGGCGCTGTCCACGTTCCAGCCGGATATCGTGCTGGCCGAGCTGGATACCGGTGATTTCGCTGGCTTCCGCGCGCTGGATGTCGTGCGCCAGGCCCAACCCGAGCTGCCGTTCCTGTTCCTGTCCAGCACGCTGGGCGAGGATACGGCGGTGGCGGCCCTGCAGCGCGGCGCCAACGATTACATCATCAAGCACCAGCCGGCACGGCTGCCTTCGGCGGTGGCGCGCGCGGTGCGCGACGCGCGCACGCAGGGCGATGCGCAGCGCGTGGAGGCCGAACTGATGCGCGCGCAGCGGCTGGAAAGCCTGTCGCTGCTCGCCGCCGGCCTCAGCCATGACCTGCGCAACATCCTGCAGCCGTTGCTGATCATGCCGGAACTGCTGAAGGCGCGGACCGACGATCCGCAGTTGTGGCACATGGCCGACGTCATCGCTGAATGCGGGCGTCGCGGCCACGAGATGGCGCAGTCCATGCTGTCCTTCGTACGCGGATCGCGCAGTCCCAGCGAGCGCGTGCGGATTCTGCACCTGTTCGAGGCGGTGCAGCTGCTGCTGCGGGGCACGCTGCCGGACAAGGTGACGCTGCAGCTGGAGGTGACCGACGACGAGCTGGCCGTGGACGGCAACTACACCGAGTTGCAGCAGGTGCTGCTCAACCTGGCGTTGAACGCGATCCAGGCGATGCCTGAGGGGGGCCGCCTGTGCCTGGTGGCCACCGATGACGGCTGCCGGGACGGCCGGCATTGGCTGCGGATTTCCGTCATCGATGAAGGCGTGGGCATGGACGCGGCGACGCTGCAGCGGCTCTTCGCGCCGTTCTTCACTACCCGCAGCGAAGGCACCGGGCTGGGGTTGATGTCCTGCAAGCGAATCGTGGAAAGCTGCGGCGGCAGCATCCAGGTGTCCAGTGAGCCCGGGCAGGGCACGCGGTTCGACATCCGGCTGCCGGTCAACCAGGATGCCCAGGTGCCCGAACCGGCCCCGCAGCCGGTGTCGGCGGGTACGGGCCAGCTGATCCTGGTGGTGGATGGTGAAGCGACCCGGCTTTCGCTGCTGGGCAATGCACTGTCCAGCCAGGGATACCAGCTGCAGTTGGCATCCGATGGTGCCGCGGCGCTGCGCGGCATGCAGCAGGGCGTGATGCCGGTGCTGGTGATCATCGATGGTGGTGGGCCCTTGCTGACAGTGGCCGAGACGCTGGCGGAACTGGCTGACCGGGGCTTCACCGGGCCGGCGCTGGTGCTGGAAGAGGAGGGCGTGGAGGTTTCGCCGGAGCTGGCGCCAGCGGGCGTGGCAGTGCACGTGCTGCGCAAACCGCTGGAGATGCAGCAGGTATTCCGTTCGGTGGCATCGGCGCTGGAAGGACAGGGCGCGGCTAAGGGCCCGTAGCGCCGGGCTCTGCCCGGCTGGGGCTTTACCGCGCAGCGGGTCAGAGCCCCGCTCTACCCGCTATGGCCGGTTTCCCAGGGGAAGCGCGGTAATTCGGACACGGCCTGCTCCAGCCGACGCGCCCAGTTCTGGTGGATATCGGCGAACAGCGGTGTGTCACCGTCCAGTCGCAGCTGGTCGCGGACGCGCAGTTCGTCGCGCCGGATCAATACCAGGTCCAGCGGCAGCCCCACCGACAGGTTGGAACGCATGGTCGAATCCAGCGACACCACCGCGGTGCGCGCGGCATCGTCCAGCGCGGTGTGCGGGCGGATGATGCGGTCGAGGATCGGCTTGCCATACTTGGATTCGCCGATCTGCAGGTAGGGCGTTTCCGGCGAGGCGGCGATGGCATTGCCCAGCGGATAGATCATGTACACGCCAGGCGCCCCGCCAGCGACCTGTCCGCCGAGGATCAGCGTGGCCTGGGTGTTGACGCCATCGAGCCCGTCCCCCGGGTCGCGGCATTGCACCTGGCTGGCCACCAGCAGCGTGCCGACATATTCCACCACCTCGAACAGGTGCCGGAGGGTACGCAGGTTGGGTTCGCGCTGCTCTTCCACGTCCCGGCGCAGGCGTGAAACCAGCAGTTGTGTGGTGGCCAGGTTGCCGGCCGCCATCAGCACGAAGACCGCCTGGCCCGGATATTCGAACACATGCAGCTTGCGATGCACGCGGACGTTGTCCAGGGAGGCATTGGTACGGGTGTCGGCGGCGAAGACCAGGCCTTCATCCACCTCGATTCCAACGCAATAAGTCATTGGCAGACTCCCATCAAGTGCGGTCCAATGGTAACGCGCTGCCGTGACATGGGCAGCGCGGCCCCCTACCACCTGTGAAACGCATGACCACCGTGCTTCTGAGCCTGGGCAGCAATGTGCAGCCCCGCCGCCATCTTCATGCCGCCATTGCCGCCCTGGGGCAGCGTTTCGGCACCATTGCTGTTTCGCCGGCCTATCGCACCGCCGCGGTAGGATTCGACGGTCCCGCCTTCCTCAACAGCGGTGTGGCGATCGAGACGGATCTGCCACTGGATGTGCTGGATGCATGGCTGCATGCGCTGGAAGATACGCACGGGCGCGACAGGAGCGGTCCCCGTTTTTCCGACCGCACGCTGGATATCGACGTGGTGTTTTATGGTGATGCCATCATCGAAGGCCCGGGCCACCTGCGTATTCCGCGTCCGGAACTGAAGCATGCATTCGTCATCAAGCCGCTGGCGGATATCGCGCCGGCGTTCGTGGACCCGGTGAGCGGGCTCACGCTGGAAGCGTTGTGGCGCGCGCACCCGCAACATGATGACACCTTCGACGTAGTGGACCTGGAAGGCGCGTAGAGCGGGGCTCTGCCCCGCTGCGCGATGCAGCGACAGCCGGGCAGAGCCCGGCTCTACGCAAAGCAGGAAGAAGGCCCGGCCAGCAGAGCCCGGCGTTACGCACATCAGCTCAACAATCGTCCACCGTCCACGCGCAGGGTGTGTCCGGTGATGAAACCGGCATCGGCAATCAGCCAGCGCACGGCTTCGGCAATTTCGTCCACCGTGCCAATGCGCCCCAACGGCGTGCGTGCCAGCAGCGCATCGCGCGCGAAGTCATCCTTGCCCTGTTCGGGCCACAGAATGGCACCGGGCGCCACGGCGTTCACCCGCACCTTCGGTGCCAGTTCCAGCGCCAGCGAACGGGTCGCCATTTCCAGCGCGGCCTTGGCCATGGCGTACGCAGGGTGGTCGCGCATGGGCGTGCTGCCGTGCAGATCGGTCAGGTTGACGATGCAACCCTGCTGGCGACGCAGGTGCGGGGCCGCTGCCTGTGCCAGCAGCAGCGGCGCGCGCGCGTTCACTGCATACAGCTCATCCACCGCCTCGGCGGTGATCTGTCCCAGCGGCGTGGCGAAGAAGTTCGACGCGTTGTTGACCAGGGCGTCCAGCCTGCCGAAATGCGCCACGGCCTGTTCGATGAGATCGGGCAACGCCTCCGCATCGCGCAGGTCCGCCTGCAGCGCCAGCACGCTGCCGGGGCGGGCGCGTTCGAAGGCGAAGGCCTGTTCCTGCAGTTCCTCTCCTGAACGGTGGGCGTGCAACACGACGCGGTAGCCGCTGCGGTGCAGGTGGGCGGCGATGGCGGCGCCGATGCGGCGGGCGCTGCCGGTGATGAGGGCGACGGGCGCGGTGTCGGTCATGGGGCGTGCTCCAAGGCTCGGCTATCCTGTACGCCATTGTCACCGCATTCGAAGACGCCATGCAGTCCACCTTTCCCCAACCCGACGCCGATGCCCTGGCCCACAGCGATCAGCTGGCCGCCGCCCTGCGCGCGGAAATCCACGAACAAGGGGGCGCCCTGCCGTTCTCGCGCTTCATGGAGCTGTGCCTGTATGCGCCGGGCTGGGGGTACTACAGCGCCGGTGCCAGCAAGTTCGGCGCCAGCGGTGATTTCACCACGGCGCCGGAGCTTGGCGGGCTGTTCGCGGCAAGCGTGGCCAACGCGCTGGCGCCGATATTCGGCCAGCTTGGCGCGCAGTCGCGCATGCTGGAGCTGGGCGGCGGCAGCGGTGCGTTTGCCGAAGCGGTGCTGCTGCGACTCGCCGAACTGCAGGCCCTTCCGGCGCGCTATGCCATCCTGGAGCCCAGTGCGGACCTGCGTGAGCGCCAGCGCGAACGGCTGCAGCAGAACCTGCCGGCCGATATCGCTGGCCGCGTGGAATGGCTGGACCGGCCGTTCGATGACGATTGGGAGGGCGTGGTGTTCGCCAACGAGGTGATCGATGCGCTGCCCACGCCGAGGTTCCTGGTAAAGGACGGCGAGGTCTACGAGGAAACCGTGGAGCTGGACGCGCAGGGCGGCTTCGTGCGCGGTGCGCAGCCGGCGGACATGCTGCTCAATGGCGCCGTGCGGCACCTTGAACGGTATCTGGAAAGGCCTTTCGCTGATGGTTACCGCTCCGAGCTGCTGCCGCAGCTGCCGTACTGGTTGCAGGCGGTGGCCGGTGGGCTGCAGCGCGGCGCGATGCTGTTCGTCGACTATGGCTACAGCCGTGGCGAGTATTACCAGCCCGAGCGTGAGGATGGAACGCTGCGCGCGTTCTACCGTCACCATGTGCACAACGATGTCTATCTTTGGCCCGGGCTGCAGGACATCACCGCATCGGTGGACTTCACGGCGATGGCCGAAGCCGGCCTGCATGCGGGCTTCGATCTTTCCGGCTACTGCAGCCAGGCCAGCTTCCTGCTGGGCAATGGCCTGGACCAGGTGCTGGCACTGGCCGACGAGCGCAGCGACGAGGTGGGGCGGGTGCAACTGCGCGAAGAGGTGAAGAAGCTGACCCTGCCCAGCGGCATGGGAGAGCGTTTCCAAGTGATCGGGCTGCAGCGCGGGGTGGATTTCGAGCCCGCCTTCGAGCTGGGCGACCTGAGCTGGCGGCTGTGAGCGCTGGCATGTTCAAGCCGTTGCGGCACCTGGGCCTGTGGGCGGCGATATGGTGGCTGGCGGTGCTGGCCGTGGTGGTGGTCTGCCTGATGCCGCCGCCGCCGCTGTCATTGCCTGATGGCGGCGACAAGGTTGAGCACTTCCTGGCCTATTTCCTGCTGGCCGGCAGCGCGGTGCAGTTGTACCGCCGTGGCCGCCCGTTGCTGTGGGTGGGCCTGGGGCTGGTGCTGATGGGCATCGGCATCGAGTTCGCGCAGGGTGCCCTGACGGTGACCCGGATGGCCGATCCGATGGATGCGCTGGCCAACAGCGTGGGTGTGCTGGCCGGACTGGCCACTGCACTGACGCCCGCCCGCGATCTGTTGCTGCACCGGCGTGGCTGACAGGCGCCGCATTGCCGCCACCGTCCCGTAGAGCCGGGCTCTGCCCGGCTGGGGCGTTACCGCGCAGCGGGGCAGAGCCCCGCTCTACCCGGCTGGTGCATCATGGCGCAGCGGGGCAGAGCCCCCGCTCTACGGGTTTCACGGGTGCAGGGTCACTTCGTCCAGCACCCACATCGCCGGACGCGTATCGCCGGTGAAGTTGATGCACAGATCCGTCATTTCCCTGGCGCTTTCCGGCAACGTCGCCTGCAGGGTGATGAACCCGTCCGCATCGGGCGTGGCGGGCAGGGCGACCTCGGCCAGCGCAGGTCCACTGCAATCGCCGCGCCGGATCTTCATCTCCCCGTGCGCGCGCGTGGGCGCTTCGAAGCGGCGGTTCGGCTCATCGTGGGCCAGCTGGAAGTAGTACGGAATGCGCCCCGCGCGAACCGTCAGCTTGCCGATGTCGCGAAGATCGGCCTTCGGCCAGCGCCAGCAGGGATTGAATATGTCCACGTTGAACACCGCGCGTTCGCCCTCGGCGGGGCCATCGTCTTCCAGCCGCAGTACCAGCTGTCCGGAACCCGGGCAGCTGAGCAGCTGGTCGTCATTGCGGCTCAGCAGCGATTGCGCGGTGAACGATGCCACCGTAGGCGCTGCCGCCAGCGGCTTGCCCTGGAAGAACGCCGCCGCCGACACCGTTGCCGGCAGGTGCGTCTGCAGCGGCTTGTGATACACCGGGGACGTGGCGGTGACCGGCGTGCCATCCATGCTGTAGCGCACCTGGTAACCCAGCGGATTGGCCAGTTCCAGCGTCAGCTTGCCGCTGCGACGATCCGCATCCGGCTGGATCTCCACTTCGAACGGTGTCTGCGCGTAGGCCAGTCCCCACGCACGATAGCGCTGCAGCTGCGCCGGCAGGCGTGCCAGGAAATCGCGGAAATCGCGCCGGGATTGCGGGCTCCAGCCGGTTTCGGCCACCGCGGCCAGGCGCGGGAACAGGTTGTGCTGCAGCCGCGCGTAGCTGCGCGTGTGCTCGGTGAACATGTTCGCCTGCAGGCCGAGGATGTGGTGGCGCTTGTCCTCGGCGAGCGTGGCCGGCACCGGTTCGAAGCCGTAGGTACGGGCGAGGGTGATCAGGGCCGGGCGGCCCGGCGGCTCATTCGGCGAGGCCGTCTGCAGGTAATCCATGTACATGTCGGTGACCGGCGACATCACCACGTCATGACCACTGCTGGCCGCGGCCAGGCCGCCTTCGGTGCCTCGCCACGACATCACCGTGGCCTGCGGCGGCAGCCCGCCTTCAAGGATTTCATCCCAGCCGATCAGGCGTCGGTCGTGCTGTTCCAGGAAGGTTTCCAGGCGCTTGATGATGTGGCTCTGCATGGCCATCTCATCCTTGATGCCCAGCTCGCGCATGCGCTGCTGCACCTGCCTGGAGGCGATCCACTGGTCCTTGACCGCCTCGTCGCCACCGACGTGCACATACCTGGCCGGGAACAGCTGGATGACTTCTTCCAGCACGTTTTCCAGGAAGGTGACGGTGCTGTCTTCGACGTTGAACAGGTTGGGGAACACGCCCCACTCGCTGATCGGCTTGAGCGGGGTGTCGATCGAGCCCAGTTCGGGGTATGCGGAAATCGCAGCGGTGGCATGGCCCGGCACGTCGATTTCCGGGATCACCTGGATATGCAGCCTGGCCGCATACGCGATCACTTCGCGGATCTGGTCCTGGGTGTAGAAACCGCAGTATGGATGCTCCTGGCCGCTGGCCGGATCGATGCCGCCGTCGCCTGCAGGCAGCCGGCAGCTGCCCACCGCGGTCAGCTTCGGGTAACGCTTGATCTCCATGCGCCAGCCCTGGTCATCGGTGAGATGCCAGTGGAAGGTGTTGAGCTTGTGCGCTGCCATGGCATCGAGCACCTGCTTGATTTCATCCAGGCTCTGGAAATGGCGCGCCGAATCGAGCATGAGGCCGCGCCAGCTGAAACGCGGTTCATCCTGGATATGCACCGCCGGCAGCACGCCATCGCTGCCGCCAGTGGCGAGCTGGGCCAGGGTGGCTGCGCCGTAGAACAGTCCCTTTTCATTGCCGGCCTGCACCACCACGCCCTGCGTGGTGCTTTCCAGCAGGTAGCTCTCGCCACTGTCGCGGAAGGTGGGAATGATCCTGAAGGTGATGCTGCCGTCCTTTGCCGCTGTGCCCTTGGCCAACGCCAGGCGCGGGCCGCCGCTGCGTGCCAGCAGGTCGGCGAACTGTGCGGCCACGCGCTGGGCGGCATCGCCTTCGGCACGCAGCGGCGTACTGGCGTTCACGGTGATGCCGATGCCGTTGTCGCGCTGTACCCGGGCCGGAACAGGCACGAGCATCAGACTGTCTGCCCGCAGCTCGGGGCCGGGCGCGTTGTCGAGGGCGGCAGGTTCAGCGCCGTGTGCCAGGGGCGCCAGCGCCATGCAGAACAACAGCGGCAGCGGGGCCAGCGAGGTAATGCGCATCAAGTGACTCCTGTGTGGGTTTTGCTGCCAGCGGCCGGCAGTTGTCCGTGTGCAACCCCATCAAGCCACGGGCCCGGAACTCCGGGCCCGTGGCGAAGGGCGATACGGGGACAGCCTAGAATCTGAAGTGCAGGGTGGCCATATAACGGCGGCCACTCTTGTACTTGCCTGCCAGGTGGTCCTTGTCACCCAGGTACTGGAAGTAGGTTTCGTCCAGAAGGTTCTGCGCGTCCACGTTGAGCGACCAGTTGTCGTTGAAGGTGTAGCCGATGCTGGCGCCCAGTTCGGCGTAGTCGTCGACACTGGCTGGAGCCGCACCGGCGACGTAGCCACCGGCCAGGTAGCTGTCGCGCCAGTTCCAGGTCAGGCGTGCGCTCAGCGGGCCCTTTTCGTAGTACGGGCTGAACGCCACGGCGTTGCGCGACTGGTATGGCAACGGGTCGCCGGTGTTGTTTTCACCGTTGGCGTAGGTGTAGTTGCCCGTCAGGCCGAAGCCGCTTTCGCCGAAGGGCTGCTGGAAGCTGATGTTGAAGCCCTTGACGTGGCCGCTGCCGGCATTGCGCGGACGCTGGATGCTGTAATCGCAATAGCCATCGGCGGTGCAACCGTTGGTGCCGACCAGGTTTTCCCACGTGGCCGGGGACGTATCGCGGATGGAGTTGTACTGGCGCTCGATGGTGGCCGAGGTGTCGATGTAGTTGTCGATCTTCTTGTAGAACACCGACCAGGCCACGACTGCCTGCGGAGCGTAGTAGTACTCGGCCGAGGCGTTGAAGTTCCAGGACTCGTACGGCGACAGGTCAGCGTTGCCGCCGGAGCCGTTCAGCGTGGTGTCGTTGAGGAAGGTGTTGTTC
>JAFAFF010000100.1 GCA_023423605.1 Pseudomonadota bacterium | reverse complement strand
GATTGCGCAGGCGGATCGACAGCGCCAGCCGCGCATCGTGGTCCAGCAGCGTCTTCTGGCCCAGCAGCGCCAGCAGCCAGTGCCGGGTCAGTTCAAGCTCGCGCTGCACCTGCGGGAAGAACCGCCCGTGCAGATCGCCGGACAGCAGCGAGAACTGCTCGGCAATGGTGATATCGCCCTTGGACAACACCATGGCGATGTCATCCAGGAAGGTGCGGAAGAATGGCCAGTCGCGCGCCATGTCCCGCAGCGTCTGCTCATGGCCGGCATCCACAGCCGCCTGCAGGCCACTGCCCACGCCATACCAGCCGGGAATAACCGCCCGCGCCTGGCTCCAGGCGAACACCCAGGGAATCGCCCGCAGGTTGCCCAGCGCCGCGTCCTGGCCGAGCCGCCGCGAGGGCCGCGAGCCCAGCGTCATCCGCTCGATCACATCGATCGGCGTGGCAGTACGGAAGTAATCCATGAAGCGCGGCTGGCCGACGAAGGCACGGTAGACCTCGCTGCTGGCCTGGGCGACCACGTCCATCACCGGCCGCCACTGCTCTTCGCGCGGCTCCGGCGCGCGCGGGCGCAGGCTGGAGCGCAGTACCGCGCCGGTGGACTGCTCCAGCGAACGCAGGGCCAGCGCACGGATTCCGTACTTGCGATGGATCACCTCGCCCTGCTCGGTCACACGCAGGCGGCCATCGATGCTGCCACGTGGCGAGGCATCCACCGCTCGCGTGGTCTTGCCTCCCCCCCGGCTGATGGAACCACCGCGACCATGGAAGAACGTGAGCGCGATGCCGGCCTCGGCCGCGACTTCCATCAGCTCCACCTGCGCACGTTGCAGCCCCCAGCGCGAGGCCGCGATGCCGCCATCCTTGCTGCTGTCCGAATATCCAAGCATCACCATCTGCACGTCGCCACGCGCACGCAGATGATCGCGGTAGACGGGGTCCTGCAGCAGATCGCCAAGTGTCTCCGTGCCGTGCGCCAGATCGTCCACCGTTTCGAACAGCGGCGCGACGTCCAGCGGTACGGCGCCGTCGTCATCCAGTAATCCACCGCGACGCGCCAGTGCCAGCACCGCCAGCACATCGCTGCGATCATGGGCCATGGAAATGATGTAGCTGCCCAGCGCATCCGCCCCATGCCGCCTGCGCGCGTCCGCCAGCGCGGCGAACACGGCGTCCAGTCGCTGGTTGCCTTCTTCATCGGAAGGCGGCAGCGCCTGTGCACCACTGGCATAGGGTGCCAGCAGCGCGGCGCGTCCAGCGGCATCCAGCGCGTCCCAGGCCGCTTCGCCATCCAGCACATTGGCCAGCGCGCGCGCATGCACGCTGGATTCCTGGCGCACATCCAGCCGCGCCAGATGGAAACCGAAGGTCTTCACACGCCACAGCAGGCGCTGCACCGCGAAGCCACCGGCGTGTTCGCCACGATTGGCCAGCAGGCTGTCGTGGATCAGCGTGAGATCGTCGATCAGCTCCTGCGGCGCCGTGTACGCAGCATCACCGTCATCCAGCGTGGCCTGCAGCCGCGCCCGCATGCGGTCATTGAGCAGGCGATACGGCATGTCGGCATGGCGTGGCCGCGACTGCACCTGCGGAAGCAACTGCTGGTAATCGGCCAGCCTTGCCTCCAGGGCATCGCTGACCCCGACGCGTTCGGTGGACTGGCTAAGCAGGCTGGCCAGTTGCAGCAGTTCCTTCTGGTAGCGCGAGAGCACCGCTCGTCGCTGCGCATCCAGGGTGGCGCGGATGGTCGTGGCATCAACGTTCGGGTTGCCATCCATGTCGCCGCCTACCCAGGTGCCGAAACGCAACAGGCGCGGCAATGGCAGCCCCTCTCCCCACGTATCGCGCAGGGCCTGCTGCAGTGATTCGTACAACACCGGGATCACCCGGTACAGCACCTGCACCAGGTAGAAGCCCACGTGCTCACGCTCGTCGTCCACGGTGGGCCGCACCGGCGATGAATCGGTGGTCTGCCAGGAGGCCGTGAGCGCCATGCGGAAGCGCGCGGCATCGGCCGCAGCTTCGCCCGGCGTGCGCTGGCCATCCAGGTTGTCCACCAGGCTGGCGACCATGATCTGCTCTTTCTCAAGCAGGGCACGGCGTACGGCCTCGGTGGGATGCGCAGTGAATACCGGTTCGATATCGATGCGCGGCAGCCAGCTGGCCAGCTCCTCCAGGGTGACGCCCTGCGCCTTGAGCTGCTGCAGGGCATCCTGCAGTCCATCCGGCTGTGGCGCGTGCGTGCCGGCACGCTGGTAATCGCGACGGCGGCGTATGCGATGCACGCGCTCGGCGATGTTGACCACCTGGAAATAGGTACTGAAGGCGCGGACCATGGCCTCGGCCTGTTGCGGCGAGCGCCCGGCAAGCTCATCGGCCAGATCGGACAGTGGCGCGTCGTTCTCGCGGCGCGCAATGGCCCGGGTGCGCACGCGTTCCACGTCATCGAAGAAGGCGCTGGACACCTGCTCCACCAGCAGATCGCCAACCAGTGCACCCAGCCGGCGTACGTCGTCGCTGAGGGCATGATCCTGTGGAGCGGAGACATAGCTGCCGCGATCGGACTGATTCTGCACGCAAGCACCCTGGCTACGGAGTCGCTGCAAGACTAGCGCACTACGCAGCCCGTCTGACAAATGAATGCACTTCGCATTGGTCATACCGCATGCGCGAAAGCTGTCATTCCTCTGCCGGGGCAGTAGCGAACATACCTGCCTCCGACGTCAGGACCTGCGCAATGCATCTCTCTTCTGTCCGCTCATTCATCACACTCGGCTGCGCAGCACGCGTCCGGCCCAACGAGGTGAAGGAGCTGTTTCCCAGATTCTCCAAGCGTCTGCGCGATATCAGATCAGGTTCGACGCCGGGCGTGAGCGGAATGACCTCCACTTTCACGGTCGGTTACTTCAGTGAGTGGCAGCAAAGACGACGCTACTACCAAGCGGCGGCGGAGGGCCAGCCCGCGAGTGTAACCGCAGGGCTGCCCGCGTCGAATGTAGTGCGGTCCATGCCGGCACAGCCTTCCGCCCGCCCGGCGGTCAATGACTCGGTGCCTGTCACGAGTTCCATTGAAAACGCTGCCGTCGAAGCAGAGCCGTCAGTCCCCTCCACGCGTCCCAGCGGGGCCACGCGGTTCGTCCTGCCCTCACTACGGTCGCTCACTCGGCCTGGCCTGCTGTGGTCAGCGTATGTCAAGAACGATCCCAAGGCAGCAACAGATCTGGTGCGCCACGATCCAAGTCCACGCAGCCTGAGCATCGCGCTGAGAACCATTGATAATGCGCGGCGCAAAAGCACGACAATGATTGAAAGCTACCCTTGGCACAAGGTCGATTTGCAACGTGCACTGGACGCCGACGAGCAAAAGATACTGCTGAGGATGGAGAACGCTCGTGCGTCATCCGGCCGGGACATTGACGAAAAGACCTGTCTCGGGCCATTTGTGGTTCCCCAAGGGGTCTGGGAGACCCTGCGAACGCCGCGTCTGACAGCAAGCGACGTAACACATGAGCGTGCACATTCAATCGCGAGGCCGTTCTCGCGACACGGTTCTTCCATTTCGTTCGGCACGACGAATTCCGAAAGGACGGCGACCGAGGCGCGCGCGGGGAATGGGTTCCGTGTCCGGTTTCAAACTCCGGATCAGACCATAGGCCCGGAGCCGCGCTCTCGGCACGGCTCTTCCAGTTCGTTGAGCTCGTTGAACTCAGTGATGAGCCTGGCGTACACGCCGGATTGGTTACGTAGCCAATCTGAAACCGAAGACCAGACCATAAGCGACAACCCTCCATCTCCCATCCCGACGCTTGCCAATCGAGGGTCGGCATATGTCGACCTTCCGCAGGACCGCGCCTCCTCCGGCAACTCCAACGGAGTGCGCACCATTACAGTCGAACAGGCCAACAGCCTTATGAGCGCGTTGAAGGTTGCTCTTTCAAAACCCGACATGGGGTTTCGCCGTATAGGCGTCGCTGCGAAGACGGAGGAGCAGCCTCCAGCGGCAGCAACACCGGATGCCGTGACAGCCGAAAACCACGGCGGCGAGCGGTCCTCCGCTCCCTGGCGCGGGCCGCGAGTGCATCAGCCATCGCAATGACTGAAGCTGCACCTCGTTCCGGGCAGGGCTGCACGCCAGCCGGGATGAGCCCACTGGCTCATCCCTCACTCATTCATCGCTTGTCTGCGTGGCCCCCTCAGCGCGTTCGACCGGCCGGCTCTTTCGTAGCCGGCCCGATCGTCTGCTCCAGCCAGCGCTCGCTTTCAGCCAGCATGGTCATGATCGATTCGCGTGCGCGGTAGGCGTGCGATTCGTTCGGCAGCATCACCAGCCGTGCCGTGCCGCCCAGCCCCTTTACCGCGGCGAACATGCGCTCGCTCTGCATCGGGAACGTGCCGGAGTTGTTGTCGTCCACCCCATGGATGAACAGGATGGGGTCCTTGATGTCGCCGGCATAGTTGAACGGCGACATCTTCAGATAGGTGTCCTGCGCCTGCCAGTAGTTGCGCTCCTCCGCCTGGAAACCGAAGGGCGTGAGCGTGCGGTTGTAGGCGCCGCTGCGGGCGATACCCGCCTTGAACAGGCGGCTGTGCGCCAGCAGGTTGGCGGTCATGAATGCACCGTAGGAATGCCCGCCGATGGCGATATGGTCGCGGTCGGTCACGCCCCGCCGCACCACTTCATCTACCGCCGCCTGTGCATTGGCCACCAGTTGTTCAAGATAGGTGTCGTTGGGCTCCTTGTCGCCTTCACCGATGATCGGCATCGTCGGGCTGGCCAGCACCACGTAGCCCTTGGCCAGGAAGGCCTGCGGACCCCAGTAGCTGATCGCGTTGAAACGATACGGCGAATCGGTGACCTGGCTGGCCGCCGCGGCGCTTTTGTACTCGCCCGGGTAGGCCCACATCAGCAGCGGCCGTGGGCCATCACGTTTCGGATCGTAACCGGGAGGCAGCAACAGGGTGGCGGTCAGGTCCACTCCGTCCTTGCGCTTGTAGCGGACCTGCTCCTTGGCCACGCCGCGCAGCTGTGGCAATGGATGGGCAAAACGGGTCAGCGCACGCGGCTGCGCACCCTCGCCGGCCAGCGGCTGCACGAAATAATTCGCGGGTTCCTCCGGACTTTCCCGCGTGAGCAGCAGCGACGAAGCATCTTCGCCCAGCAGGGCTATCGGCTGCGAGTACGTGGGCGCCTGCGAATGGAACAGGCGGGTGGTCTTTCCCGTGGCCAGCTCACGACGGTCCACGAACGGCCGGTCGCCTTCCGGTGACGCGCCGGCGCCGTAGAAGAAGATGCTGCCGCCATCGGCGCTGGTCTGCAGCAGCGCTCGACCGTTGTCGTCGCGCAGCACGCCCGGCTTGCCCGGGTCGCTGTAGCGATCCTGTGCGTCACGGTCGAACAACAGCCGCGGCTCGGTCGCCGATTCGTCCGGAGCGATCAGCCAGGTCTTTGTTCGACGGTTCTTCCACCACGATTCGTTGAGCAGCGCCAGGTCGCCACGCCCCCAGGTGATGCCGGCAAAGCGGCTGCCCAGGCGGGCCAGGGTCACCGGCGGCCTGTCGAACGGCGCCACCTGCATGAATACCGCATCGCGGATGGCCGCCTCGCGGTTCGGGTCGCCACCGTCCTGGGCTTCGGCCCAGACCAGGGTAGCCGGGACATCGGCGCGCCATCCGATATCGCGCACCCCGGTCACTTCGGCATCGTTGCCAGTCGGCAGGCCCTCCACCAGCGGACGCACCGCCACGGTATGCACCAGCTTGCCGGCGCGGTCCAGCACTTCGATACGTCGCGGGAAGCTGCTCACCGGCACCACGTACGAATAGGGTCGCTGTACCCGCTGGCTGAGCAGGAAGCGGCCATCCGGCGACAGATCCAGCCCCAGGTAGACGCCAGCCACGCCAACCGTGCGTGACTGTCCATCCAGGCCGATCTCCATCGGCTGTGCCGTGGCGTAGTAATCGAACACGCGCGCGTCTGCTTCGTTGCGCAACAGATCCTGGTAGGTGCGGATGGACACCACGCCGCTGCCTGCGGTGGTCTGCTGCACGGCGGGACCGGTCGGCGTCACGTTGCCGGACGGCGGCGCACCGGCATCGGCCATCCGGCTCATCACCAGCAGACCGCGGCTGTCCGGCAACCACTGGTAGCCATCGCCAAGCACGGTGTTCAGGTCGCCACGCAGCCGGCGCGCGGTGGCAGCCGCCACGTCCACCAGCCACAGCTCGTTGGCACCGGTGGCGGCGTCCACCTGGTTGAATGCCAGCCATTTCTGGTCGGGCGACCAGGCCAGGCTGGCAATGGAAAGCTGCGCCGGCAGGCCACTGATCTGGCGCTCCCTGCCGTCTTCGATGCCCAGCAGCCACAGCTTTTCGCTGTAGTTGAAGCGGCTGTCGGAGAACGTGCGCGGGTTGATGCGACGCCCGGCCAGCTTCAGTTCCGGCTGCGCCACGACCTCGATGGACGGCAGCGACGGCATCTGCAGCATCGCCGCGACGTCGCGCTGCGGCGACAGGAACAGCGTCGGTGCGCGCGGCTGGTCCACCACCGCCTGCAGCGCGGCCGAAGGCAGCTGGTAGCCGCTTGCGGACCGGGCAGACGCGCTGGCCGGGGCATCGGCCCAGGCCGCAGGCACCACCGCCAGCAATGCCATCGACAGGACCGCACCGGTCCAACGCCTTGTGCGGCGCACGCGCTTGCTCATGACCATCCCTTCGCTGCATGTGAATACCCGACCTTAACAGCCGCAGCGCTTTTCACCCCCTGCCGATGGTTGGGCGTGGCCCGTGCGGCGATATAATGGGCGCTTCCCCCGCCGAGGGGCGCTGCGACCGGAGTTCCCGGCCAGGCTCGGAGGGTGGCGATGCAGAACGGCGCCCGGCCAGATGCGAGCACCCGCTCGCCCACAACCGGAGCTTTCAATGAACGCTGTTGCCAGGACCTTCTCCACCGAAGGCGATTACAAGATTGCCGATATTTCGCTGGCCGACTGGGGCCGCAAGGAACTGGACATCGCCGAGCACGAGATGCCCGGCCTGATGTCCATCCGCCGCAAGTACCAGGCCGAGCTGCCCCTGAAGGGCGTGCGCGTGACCGGCTCGCTGCACATGACCATCCAGACCGCCGTGTTGATCGAGACCCTGAAGGACATCGGTGCCGATGTGCGCTGGGCCTCGTGCAACATCTTTTCCACGCAGGACCATGCCGCCGCCGCGATTGCCGCGTCGGGCACGCCGGTGTTCGCCTGGAAGGGCGAGACGCTGGAGGAATACTGGGACTGCACGCTCGATGCGCTGACCTTCACCCTGCCGGACGGCACCCTCACCGGTCCGGAACTGGTGGTGGATGACGGTGGCGATGTCACCCTGCTGATCCACAAAGGCTACGAGCTGGAAAACGGCAGCACCTGGGTCGACGAAAAGGCGTTCTCGCACGAAGAACAGGTCATCAAGAACCTGCTCAAGCGCGTGGCGAAGGAGCGTCCGGGTTACTGGGGCCGCGTGGTCAAGGACTGGAAGGGCGTCTCCGAAGAGACCACCACCGGCGTGCACCGCCTGTACCAGCTGGCCCAGGCCGGCACCCTGCTGATCCCGGCGATCAACGTCAACGACT
>JAFAFF010000091.1 GCA_023423605.1 Pseudomonadota bacterium | reverse complement strand
ACGCCCAGCCCACCGCCGACATGCGAACCATAGCTGCCGGCGCCGACCGACATGCCCACCGGTGAACCGCTGGAGCCCACGCCCATCAGCAGCACGCCGTTGGCGCCCAGTGCCGCGGCTTCGCGTTTCAGTCGTGCCACGGCGGCGTCGGTCTGACCCTGGGTACCGAAGCCCACCGCGCTGGAGGATTCCAGCTGGGCGATTTCAACCGAGCCAGCAGGCGGAGTGGAATAGATCTGCACCATCGCCGGGTCGATCGGCGCACGCGCCTGGCCCAGCATCACCCTGGATGTACTGGCGCAGCCGGCCGCGACCAGCAGCACGGTCGCCATCGCAGCCCAGCGCATCTTCATCGCGTGCCTTTTCATTGCCTGAACCCCTGTATGGAAGGAGCAGATGATCGGTCTCCCGATCTGAATCGGGCCCAACGCCGGTCGCAACGTGCGGGCCCGGCGCGAACCACGCTAGCACCGCCACGGTGAGCGCCGCGCCAAGCCGCACGGGCCTATCCGGCGCCGACGCGAACGGCTATGGTGAGCCAAACCATCGGCGAGGGCGGGGCATGGGTCTGATCAGTCTGTTATGGGGCATCGCAGCGTTGTTGTGGATGGTCGTCGCGCTGGTGCCGCTGCTCGGCTGGGGCAACTGGTTCCTGATCCCGTTCGCCACGGTGGGTGCCATCATTGCCGCCATCGGTCTGCTGTTCACCCACCCCAGCCGGCGCAGCCGCGCATGGACCGGGCTCATCCTGAACGGCATCGTGATCGTGGTCGGGATCTTCCGGCTGGGATTGGGCGGCGGCGTCATCTGACCCTTCCGGTGCGACCGTCGGTCGCAGCGGTCCGGGCGCAGGCCGCCGCAGGCGTACAATACGGTGATCAGTCGATCGCGCCATCGTGCGCGCCGCTTCCGGCGCCTGGCGCCTCCTCACGCATCCGATGATCATCCGTCCACGTCCCCACGGCTGGCAGCTCCTGTACATCCTGCGCGGCTCCATCGTGCCGGCGGTGGCGCCCAAGGTGCTGGCCATCCTGCTGCTGGCCGTTGCCGTGGCCGCCGTGGTGGAAATCGGCCGGCCGCCCGGCATCGAGCGGATTTCCTCGGCACCGTTCGCGCTGCTGGGCCTGGTGCTGTCCATCTTCCTCAGCTTCCGCAACAACGCCTGCCACGAGCGCTGGTGGGAAGGGCGCCGCCTGTGGGGCCAGCTGATCTTCGAATCGCGCTCGCTGGCTCGCCTGGTCCAGCAGGTGCTGCAGGACGATGCCCCACGCCACCAGCGCATCGGCCATCTGTCGATCGCGTTCGCGCATGCGTTGGCAGCCCGCCTGCGCGGCCGGGACCTGGCGCTGGCAGTGCGGCCATGGCTGGACGAAGCACAGCGCAGCGCTCTGGCCGAACGTGCCAACCTCCTCGACGCACTGCTGTCGATGATCGCCGCCGAACTGGCCACGCCGCTGCGCGAAGGACGCCTGTCGCCGATCCTCTATGCGCAGTGCGAAGAGCGCCTGCATGCGCTGTCGTCCATCCAGGCCGGTTGTGAGCGCATCCATTCCACGCCGCTGCCATTTGCCTACACGTTGCTGCTGCACCGCTGCGCATGGCTGTTCTGCGTGCTGTTGCCGTTCGGCCTGGCCAGCTCGATGGGGTGGGCCACGCCGGTGCTTTCGGCCGTGCTGGCCTATGCGTTCTTCGGCCTGGACCAGCTGGGTGAAGAGATGGAAGAGCCCTTCGGCACCGAGCCCAATGATCTGCCCCTGGATGCCATGGTGCGCACGGTGGAGATCGACCAGCTCGACGCATTCGGCCATCGTCCGCTACCCGAACCCCTGCTGCCGCGCGATTATCTGTTGCAGTAACCGCCTTCCCCTCGGAGTCCTTCATGTCCCATCCCTTGTACCGCCCCCGCCGCATGCGCCGCGATGATTTCTCCCGCCGCCTGATGCGCGAGAACACGCTCACCGCCGACGACCTGATCTATCCGGTGTTCGTGCATGAGCTGGCCAGCTGCACGGCGGTGCCGTCGATGCCGGGCGTGCAGCGGCTGTCCCTCGAAGCGTTGCTGAGGGTGGGCGAGGAGGCATTGGAGCTCGGCATTCCGGTCATCGACATTTTCCCGGTGATCGACCCGTCGCGGAAATCGCTGGATGCCGAAGCTGCCTGGGAGGATGATGGCCTGGCCCAGCGCGCCGTGCGCGCGCTCAAGCAGCGCTTCCCGGAGCTGGGCGTGATGACCGACGTGGCGCTGGACCCGTACACCACGCACGGCCAGGACGGCATCATCGACGACAGCGGCTACGTGCTCAACGACATCACCGTCGAAGCCCTGGTAAAGCAGTCGGTGTCGCATGCGCGCGCCGGCGTGGACGTGATTTCGCCCTCGGACATGATGGACGGCCGCATCGGCGCGATCCGTCGTGGGCTGGACCAGGCGGGCTTCATCAATACCCGCATCATGGCCTATTCGGCCAAGTACGCCTCGGCGTTCTACGGCCCGTTCCGCGACGCGGTGGGCAGTGCCGGCAGCCTCGGCAAGGCGGACAAGAAGACCTACCAGATGGACCCGGCCAACGACGACGAGGCGCTGCGCGAGATCGCGCTGGACCTGGAGGAAGGTGCGGACATGGTGATGGTGAAACCGGGCCTGCCCTATCTGGACGTGGTGCGACGGGTGAAGGAAACCTTTGCCGTACCGACCTTCGCCTACCAGGTAAGTGGCGAATACGCGATGCTGAAGGCCGCCGTGGCCAACGGCTGGCTGGACGAACGCGCCTGCGTGCTGGAATCGTTGATGTGCTTCAAGCGCGCCGGTGCCGACGGCGTGCTGACCTATTTCGCACCGCAGGTGGCGCGCTGGCTGCGGGAACGCTGACAATAGCAGCGACGAACGACGGGAGTGGCGCGATGGAAATCCTGGGCACGATGCATTGGATGATCTGGATCACCGGCGTGGTGATCTTCGGTGCGTTGATCCTGTGGCTGGCGCGTGCGGCGTATCGCGCCGGCAAGCGTCCACCGGAACAGCCTTCGGCCGCCGCACGCCTTGCCCGTGAACTGCAGTTGCCGCAGGACCTGCAGGCAGAACTGGCGGCCCTGCACCAGCGCAGCGAGCAGGGCCGCATCAGCGAAGCCGAATACGAACGACTGCGTGCGGAACTGCTGTCGCGCCGCCAGCCGGATGCTGCAGGACGGAAGACGGCGCCCTGATCCCAGGGCGGGATGTGCCGGTCCCCGGCACGTGGCCTCAGCGCATGGCACACTCCGCCACCGCCGCTACCTGCGGCGCACGCAGCCGGTACACATCGCTGCCGCCGGCCTTCGGGGCCCGCACGTTGCGGCTGGAAACCAGCAGCTCACCGGGCTTGGCGTTGTCGATGACGCCGCCGGATGTATGCCCTTCGGCCGTGTTGAAGGAAATCTCCACCGGTTGCAGCGCCGCGGCCGTCCAGGCGCATGTGCTGCTCCACACCTGCGCGCGTTCGCCACTGGCGCGCGTGAAGAGGATCGCATCGCCATTCCCCAGCCAGTCGCCGTCGGTCTCATCGTCCCCGCTGTTCACTGCCTGCAGCGCCACCGCTTCGCCGACCACGCCCTGTGTCATCGGTGCGATGAACAGATCCAGGCCGCGCGCCGTGCCGGCATCGCGGGCGAACAGCAGCCGGCGGCCATCCACGCTGAGCGCCGGGCCGCGTCCCGGCACGCTGCGGCCACTCCGGTCCGTCAACGGCTCGGCGGCACCCACCGTGCCATCGCCTGCGATGGCGGCCCGGTACAGTGCCAGCTCCGCAGGTCCGGATCGTGCCGTCTTCCCCGGCCTGTCGCGCCCGTCCTGGCGGTCGGAGGCGAACAGCAGCCAGCGGCCATCGCGGCTGATGTAGGGATCGCGCTCCTGGCCGGGTGTGTTGAGCGACAGCGGCACCGGATCCTGCCAGCGGCCGTCGCGCAGCGTGGCCTGCCACAGATCCAGGCCGCCGGCAC
Organism: Pseudomonadota bacterium; assembly: GCA_023423605.1. Lineage (GTDB taxonomy): Bacteria > Pseudomonadota > Gammaproteobacteria > Xanthomonadales > Xanthomonadaceae > Stenotrophomonas. Next base: position 1,896 of record JAFAFF010000091.1, on the reverse strand, counting down.
CGCCCGGCCGGTCGCTGGTGAACACGATCCGCGTGCCACCGGGAGAAAGGGTCGCGCGGCCCTCGTTGGCGGGCGTGGAAACCACGCCCATGCCTTCGATGCCGTATTCGCTCAACGCCATCGCCACGGGGGTGCAGAGTAGACTGGCGGCAAGCACCAGCAGGGGCAGGGCAGATCGCATCGTCCGGGTCCATGCAGTACGGGGCGCCCAGTGTAGGGCGTCCCATCCGAACCATTCGAGGATTCCATGACCGAACGCTACGCTGTCTTTGGCCACCCTGTCGCCCATTCCAGATCGCCGGACATCCATGCCGCGTTCGGCCGGCAGGAAGGCATCGCCGTGGATTACCGGGCCATCGATACCACGCCGGAAACCTTCGCCACCGCGCTGGAGGCGTTTGCCGCCGAAGGTGGCGTGGGTGCCAACATCACCCTGCCACACAAGGAAGCCGCGTTCGCGCTGTGCACTACCCGTACCGCGCGTGCCACCCGCGCCGGTTCGGTCAACACCCTGCTGCGCAAGGGCGATCGCTGGCACGGCGACACCACCGATGGTGCCGGCCTGGTACGCGATCTCACCGACCGGCATGGCCTGGACCTGCGCGGCCGCCGGGTATTGCTGCTGGGCGCGGGCGGTTCGGCGCGCAGCGTCGCGCCATCGCTGCTGGACGCGGGCATCCTGGAACTGGTGGTGGTGAACCGCACGCCGGAACGCGCCGACGAGCTGATCGACGCCATGAGCGAACCGGGCCGTGCGCTGAGCCGTTACTGGGAAGACCTCGGTGAAATCGGCGATTTCGAACTGATCGTCAACGCCACCTCCGCCGGCCGCGACCGCGAGGCGACCTTCAAGCTGCCATTGTCGCTGGTCAACAGCATGACCACGGCGGTGGATCTGAATTACGGCGACGCCGCCATCGCCTTCCTGGCATGGGCACGCTCGGCATCGTGCCGCAACGTGGTCGATGGCCTGGGCATGCTGGTTGAACAGGCCGCCGAAAGCTTCCAGCAGTGGCATGCAGTGCGTCCGCAGACCGATGCGGTGTATGCGCGTCTACAGGCCCAGGCCAACGGCCTGGCCGGCGAGGACTGAGCGTGGAAAGCGGCGAGCTGCTGATGACCGTGCTGAGCCTGGCCGGCGTGCGCCTGCCGGTGCTGATAGCGGTCACAATCGGCGTGGTGTGGGTGCTGGGCGTGCCACGCAGCGCAGCGCGCAGCGGAGCACTTGCCGGGCTGTTGTTGCTGGCGGCCACCAGCGTGATCGGCCTGCTGCTGTCCCTGCTGCCGTTGTGGCTGGTCAATACCGGCAACTTCGCCGCGGTTTCCCGGCTCGGCGCCCTGTTGGGCACCGGCCATTTCCTGTTGGGTCTGCTGGAAGCATTCGGCCTGGTGCTGGTGGTATGGGCGCTGACCCGGGCGCTGCGTGGACCACACCCGCCGCGAGCGGCCTGAGCGGGCCGGTGGCTCCGCGCCAGCGCGGGGGCCGGCCCGGTGCACACTGACAGATTCAGCGTGGCGGCCAGGGGAGCGGGTTTCGGTCGTGCGACAATGAGCGGCCTGATGCAGCCATGAAGACACCGGCGTGACCGAACCTGTCGCCGCCCCACGCAAGCTCGATGACGACCTGAAGGATGCGATCCGCAAGGCGTACGTCGCGCTGCAGGCCAACACACCCGGCTTCGCCACCCGGCGTTCGCAGAGCCAGATGATCGGCGTGGTGTCGCGTGCGCTGGCGCACAGCGGGGGCGTGGGCGTGGTTGAAGCGCCAACCGGGGTCGGCAAGAGCCTGGGTTACCTTACCGCCGGCGTGCCGATCGCCATCGCCAGCAGGAAGAAGCTGGTGATCAGCACCGGCACGGTGGCACTGCAGTCGCAGCTGGTGGAGCGCGACATCCC
>JAFAFF010000372.1 GCA_023423605.1 Pseudomonadota bacterium | reverse complement strand
CGCTGTTCACCTTCTCGATGCTCACCCTGGTGATGAGCAACAACTTCCTGCAGCTGTTCTTCGGCTGGGAAGCGGTGGGCCTGGTGTCGTACCTGCTGATCGGCTTCTGGTTCAAGCGCCCGACCGCCATCTTCGCCAACATGAAGGCGTTCCTGGTCAACCGCGTGGGCGATTTCGGCTTCCTGCTCGGCATCGCCGGCGTGCTGTGGGTGTTCGGCACCCTGGATTACGCCACCGTGTTCGCCAAGATCATGGACCCCGAACTGGCCAACGGCGCACTGCAGGTGTGGTCCGGTTCGATCAGCCTGTTCGGTTTCCACGCCCAGCTGCTGGACCAGCCGGTGATCTGGGGCAGCGCCACGGTGATCTGCATCTGCCTGTTCATCGGCGCGATGGGCAAGTCCGCCCAGGTGCCGCTGCACGTCTGGCTGCCGGATTCGATGGAAGGCCCGACCCCCATCTCGGCGCTGATCCATGCCGCCACCATGGTGACCGCGGGCATCTTCATGGTCACCCGCATGTCGCCGTTGTTCGAGGTGTCGCAGACCGCGCTGGACTTCGTGCTGTTCATCGGTGCCACCACTGCGTTCTTCACCGGCCTGATCGGCATCGTGCAGAACGACATCAAGCGCGTGGTCGCGTATTCCACGCTGTCGCAGCTGGGCTACATGACCGTTGCGCTGGGCGTGTCGGCCTATTCGGCTGCGGTGTTCCACCTGATGACCCATGCCTTCTTCAAGGCACTGCTGTTCCTCGGTGCCGGCTCGGTGATCATCGCCATGCACCACGAGCAGGACATGCGCAGGATGGGCGGCCTGCGCAGGTACATGCCGATCACCTTCATCACCATGTGGATCGGCACCCTGGCGCTGGTCGGAACGCCGTTCTTCTCCGGTTTCTATTCGAAGGACACCATCATCGAGGCGGCCGAGATCCATGCGCACATGTCCAGCAGCTGGGTGGCCACGTATGGTTACTGGGCGGTGCTGGGGGGCGTGCTGGTGACCAGCTTCTACAGCTTCCGCCTGCTGTTCATGACCTTCCATGGCAAGGAGCGCTTCCGTGACGCGCATGATGCCCATGGCGACAGCCATGACGACCACCATGCCGCCGATGCGCACCACGACGCCCATCATGGCGATGCCCATGCCTCGCACGACGATCATGGCCACGGCCATGGCGCGCACGAGCCGCATGAAACGCCGTGGGTGGTGACCCTGCCGCTGATCCTGCTGGCCATCCCGTCCATCGCCATCGGTTTCTTCAGCATCGGCCCGATGCTGCACGGCACCGACTGGGCCGGCCACCACGTGCATGAAGCCATCAAGGGCCAGGCCACCAACTTCTTCACCGGCATCGTCGATTTCTACGACCCGGCCAAGAACACCGTGGGCTTCCTGAGCGAACACTTCCATGGCCCGGTGGCGTTCGCGCTGCACGGCATGATGCTGCCGCCGTTCTGGCTGACCCTGGCAGGTTTCCTGCTGGCGGCGGTGTTCTACCTGTGGAAGCCGGACCTGACGGGCAAGGCCCGCCGGACCTTCGCTCCGCTGGTCTCGGTGCTGGAAAACAAGTACGGCATGGACAAGCTGTGGATCGACGGCTTCGCCGGCGGCAGCGTCAAGCTGGGCAGGGTGGCGCGCTGGATCGACACGAACATCGTCGATGGCACGGTCAATCTGGTCGCACGTGGGGCGGATGTGGCAGCAAGCCTGCTGCGTCGTACCCAGTCCGGTTTCCTCTATCACTACGCCTTCGCGATGATCATCGGCCTGATTGCCCTGCTGGGCCTGCTGATGCATTACCTGCGTTGATGACCTGTACGGAATAAGAAGACGTGTCGAACTGGCCCCTACTTAGTGTCCTCATCTGGCTGCCGATCATCGGTGGTGCCCTGGTCCTTGCCATCCGCGATGCGCAGACGGCCCGCTGGGCATCGCTGGGTGTCGCGCTGCTGACCCTCGCCCTGAGCATCCCGCTGATCACCGGTTACGACCCGGGCATCGACGCGCTGCAGTTCGTCGAGACCCGCGCCTGGATTCCGGCGTACGACATCGGCTACAACCTCGGCGTGGATGGCATCGCCGTCGCGCTGATCGCACTGACCACCCTGGTCAGCGTGCTGGCGCTGATCGGTGCGTGGAGCGCCATCGACAAGCGCGTGAACCAGTACGTTGCCGCCTTCCTCATCCTGGAAGGCGTCACCGTCGGCATCTTCGCCGCCACCGATGCCATGCTGTTCTACGTGTTCTTCGAAGCGATGCTGATCCCGATGTTCCTGATCATCGGTGTCTGGGGCGGCCCGCGCCGCATCTACGCAGCGCTGAAGTTCTTCCTGTACACCTTCCTCGGCTCGGTGCTGATGCTGGTGGCACTGGTCTACCTGTACCTGAAGGGCGGCAGCTTCCAGCTGGCCGATCTGTACGCACTGCAGCTCAGCGCTACCGAGCAGACCTGGATCTTCTTCGCCTTCCTGATCGCCTTCGCGGTCAAGGTGCCGATGTTCCCGGTGCATACCTGGCTGCCGGACGCGCACGTGGAAGCGCCGACCGCCGGTTCGGTGATCCTGGCCGCCATCGCGCTGAAGATCGGTGGCTACGGCTTCCTGCGCTTCAATCTGCCGATCGTCCCCGACGCGTCGCAGGAATGGGCGTGGCTGGTGATCGCGCTGTCTCTGATCGCGGTGATCTACGTCGGCCTGGTCGCACTGGTGCAGGACGACATGAAGAAGCTGATCGCCTACTCGTCGATCGCGCACATGGGTTTTGTCACCCTGGGCACCTTCATCGCCCTGTGGCTGGTACGCGAGGCCGGCAACGTCGACGCCGCACGCCTGGGCCTGCAGGGCGCGATGGTGCAGATGATCTCGCACGGTTTCGTGTCCGGCGCGATGTTCTCCTGCGTGGGCGTGCTGTACGACCGCATGCACAGCCGCCGCATCGCCGATTACGGCGGCGTGGTCAACGTCATGCCCTGGTTCGCCACCTTCGCCATGCTGTTCTTCATGGCCAATGCCGGTCTTCCGGGCACCTCGGGCTTCGTCGGCGAATTCATGGTCATCCTGGCGTCGTTCCAGCGCAATCCGTGGATCGCGCTGGGTGCGGCAACCACCCTGATCATCGGCGCGGCGTACACCCTGTGGCTGTACAAGCGCATCTTCTTCGGCGAAGTGGCCAACGCCCACGTTGCCGAACTGAAGGACATCAACGGCTGCGAATGGCTGGTGCTGGGCGTGTTCGCCGTTGGCGTGCTGGCCCTGGGCATCTACCCGAAGCCGCTTACCGACCTGATGGAGCCGTCGATCGCCAAGCTGGCGATGCAGATCGCCTCCAGCAAGCTGCTCTGACCGGTCCGCCGAGCGAACTGATTCCAGGATTTGATAATGACCACCTCGCCGTTGCTGCCACTGACCGCTGCCGACCTGCCGCCGCTCGCTCCCGAGCTGGTGCTGGTGGCCAGCGCCTTCGCCCTGATGATTCTCGATCTGTTTGTCAGCAAGCAGAACAAGCTCATCACCCATCTGTTCTCGCTGGCCGCGCTGGCGGTGGTGCTGGTCCTGCTGGCCACCGGTACGGGCGGGCAGGGTGAGGTCTTCCATGGCATGTTCGTGCGCGACACCGCCGCCGACGTGATGAAGACGGTGATCGTGCTGTGCAGCGGGCTGAGCCTGGTCTACGGCTGGAGCTACCTGCGCGAGCGCGACCTGTTCCAGGGTGAGATCCCGGTGCTGGTGCTGTTCGCCACTGCCGGCATGATGATCCTGGTGTCCGCCGGCAGCCTGCTGATGGTCTACCTGGGCCTGGAACTGCTGGCCCTGTGCTCGTATGCACTGGTGGCCAGCAACCGTGAGAACGGCCTGGCGTCGGAAGCGGCGATGAAGTACATCGTGTTGGGTTCGCTGGCGTCTGGCCTGCTGCTGTACGGCATGTCGCTGATCTACGGCGCCACCGGTTCGCTGCACCTGGATGCCATCAATGCGGCCATCCCGCATTCGGAAGAGAAGATGCTGCTGCTGACCGGCGCAGTGTTCATGATCGCCGGCGTCGCCTTCAAGCTGGGTGCGGCACCGTTCCATATGTGGCTGCCGGATGTCTACCAGGGTGCTCCGGCACCGATCGCGCTGTTCATCAGCTCGGCGCCGAAGCTGGCTGCGTTCGGCATGGCCTATCGCCTGCTGGAAGTGGGTGTGGGTCCGTTGTCGGGTGAGTGGAAGCTGTTGATCGGTGCGCTGGCGGCGCTGTCGCTGGTGATCGGCAACCTGATGGCCATCGCCCAGCACAACCTGAAGCGCATGCTGGCGTTCTCCACCGTGTCGCACATCGGCTTCCTGCTGATGGGCATTGCCGGTGGTGGCGAGCAGGGCTTTGCAGCGGCGCTGTTCTATGCGCTGTCCTACGCCATCATGTCCACGGCTGCGTTCGGTGCCATCATCGCGCTGTCGCGCAATGGCTTCGAAGCCGAGAACATCGACGACTACAAGGGACTCAACGCGCGTAATCCGTGGATGGCGGGCCTGATCCTGTGCATCATGGCGTCGCTGGCCGGCATCCCGCCGTTCCTGGGTTTCTGGACCAAGCTGGCCGTGCTCGGCGCGGCCGTCAACGGTGGCCTGCTGTGGCTGGCCATCCTGGGCGTGCTGTGTGCGGTGGTCGGTTGCTTCTACTATCTGCGCGTCATCAAGGTGATGTACTTCGATGAGCCGGTGGGCGAGCCGCTGCCGCGCAACAACGACCGCGTGCTGGGCGTGGTGCTGGGCGTGAATGCCATTGCGCTGCTGGCGCTGGGCATTGCCTGGAACCCGATCATGGTGTGGTGCCAGCAGGCTTTTGCACATATTTCCTGAAAAACGATACAAAGCTGTGCGATTCGTGTAATATGCACAGCCTGAGTTGTGACTGCAGCGGTTCTGCCAGAACATCGTTGCGGTAAGTCCTCCGGGGCACGCACTCAACCACTTCTGATGCGGGGTGGAGCAGTCTGGCAGCTCGTCGGGCTCATAACCCGAAGGTCGCAGGTTCAAATCCTGCCCCCGCTACCAAGACGAACCAAGCGATCCCGGAAACGGGGTCGCTTTTTTCGTTATGGGGT